>CAZIIB010000237.1:2451-6258 GCA_964539125.1 uncultured Thermoanaerobaculia bacterium
CGGCTGCCGGCGGGGTCTCCTGAGGCGGCCAAGACCTCTCGACGGGAGAGTCAATCGAGGTCCCAGACCAGGCAGGAAATCGTCACCCAGCAGAGCGCGCCGTCGGGGATGTCGTGGACGGGGGCGGCCAGGGTGAGCGCCGGTGCACCGCTCTGCACCTACGCCCAGGACGTGTTGCGAGTGACCCAGAAGTCGTCCCCCGTGGGCGCGAAGTCGGAGGCGCTCAATCGAAGCTTGCGGAGCTCAGGCGTCGCGTAGTGGATGCTGCCCCCGAGGATCATGTCGCCGGAGATGCTGAGGGACGATGGGGGAAGAGCCTTGGTCGCGAGCCGCGGTGGAGAGGCGTCGGGGCTGCGCTCAGTCGGCGGCGATGGCACTGGCCGGCCAGGAGCCGATGGTCGCTGGGTCCGTTCGTATCGGAAGCGCCGTTCGCCGCCTGGTCCGGTGTCCGGCTCTTCACCACCCGCAGCCGCCGTCGAGGCTGGATTGGCGGGGACGGTCTGGGCTTTTGCGGGTTTGCTCTGGGGGGCTGCCGCTCGGCGCTTCGGCGGCTTCGTTCCGCTCGGCGAGGCGCCGCTCGAGGCGCCGCAAGGAGTCTTGTACCTCGGACGGTGTGGGCGCCTCGCGGACGCAGAAGAGGAGAGGCTCGGAGCAGTCGCCATCCCGTGTGCTCGTCTTCGCTCGCACCGACCACGCGTAGCTCTTCCCAGCCTCGAGGCAGCGATCGAGCGAAGGCGTCCAGGACGATGCGGTCGGTGCCATGTCGGGTTCCCCCCTGCGGCCCGGAGGTCACCCATCCACCGCTCCCTGGTCGCGGGCGAAGCACCTCGGAGCCTCTGGTGCGATAGATCGCAACGATTCGTCTCTATTGAGACGACCCTGGCAGGTGGTAGACGCCCGAGTCGTCGGGCTCCACGTACTGGATCTCCTCCAGCAGGGCGAGGTAGGCGCCGATCTTCGCCGGGTCGCGAAGCAGCGGCGCCAGGGTCGCTTGTTTCTGCGGCTCCGCCCGCAGGGCGAAGAGGAGCGCCGCGAAGTCCCGGCCGCTCTCGAAGCCGAGAACGTCCGGGAAGTCGCCGCCGAGGCTCGTGTCGTGGATCAGCCCGATCCGCCGGGCGGCCTGCCGCACCGCGGGCGCCATCTCCCCGGCGGAGGTCAGGAGAAGGTCCGGGAAGCTCATCCGGGGGTCGCTGTAGGGGTCGCCGAAGGACGAGAAGGACCAGTCGACCGGATCCCTGGCGTAGTTGAAGCTCCCTCCGGGCAGGGTGGAGCTGCCCCAGTAGAAGCCGTGGGTGTCGTGGCCGGGCACCACTTCCGAGGCCCAGAAGCTGTAGGCGAAGCCATCGCCTTCGACCAGCAGGTCGCGCCGGAAGCCCTCTTCCCTCGTAGCCGCGAGGCCATCCCAGTTGAGAGAGAAGCCCGCGATCAGCACGAAGGCGAGGCGGTCCTCGGTCACCGTCTTCACCGGGTACTCGCCGAGGAGGCTGTGAAGCTCGTCCCGGTGCCCGAGGTACGCCTCGACCAGCGAGGGGACGTGTTTCTGGGCCGCCGCGACGACCGCGTCCATGTCCCGAGCCGTGAAGTAGTTGAAGCCGAGGGCGTAGCGGCCTTCCTTCTCCCGGAGGAGCCCGACCCGGAGCAGGTCCTCGAGCGTGACCCCCGAGCCTTCGAGAGCGGAGACGACCTTCTTCCGGGAGACCGGAGCCTTCTCGACCTCGAAGATCAGGCCCCGGACCCGGGGCTCGTCGAAGTAGCTCCTCGCCAGCAGCCGGGGATCCGTTGGCAGGCTCCCCTTGTAGCCCGCGTAGAACTTCCGGTCGCCGGTCTGGGCCCGGGTCGCTCCAACCGCGGCGAGCAGGGCGAGGGCGAGCAACGTCGCGGCTCGTCTTGGCACGGTAGCCTCCTTGGCTGTTCGGTCGATCGTGGCTCTCCAGGTTCCCCAACGCATACGGAAGGATTGAGTTACAGGGCGCGTTCCGGCTGAAGCGCCGCCCGCCACCCACTGAATCGACGGGGGAGAGGCCTTCCGGTGGAGTGGAATCGATGGTCGAGTACCGAGAACGCATCACGATCGAGCCTGGCAAGCGGGGTGGGAAGCCCTGCATTCGCGGGTTGCGGATCACGGTCTACGACGTTCTGGACTACCTGGCCTCCGGCATGACTGAAGGGGAGATCCTCTCCGACTTCCCCGACCTCGAGCCCGAGGACATCCGGGCGGTGGCCGCCTTCGCGGCAGATCGGGAGCGCAAGCTGGTTCAGGTCCCGGCGTGAGGCTCCTGTTCGACCAGAACCTCTTCGACAGGCTCGTCTCCATCCTGGCGGACGACTACCCCGGCCCGATGCATGTGCGAAGCGTCGGCCTCACAGGTGCCGACGGACTCCTCGCGGTCCGGGGATTCTTGTTGCCCTGTGGCAGAGCCTGTCGCGGCGACGGCCGGGAGCGTGGCGAGGAGGAAGGCGCAAGCGAAGCAGGCGGGCAGGCGGTGCGTCATGGTCTTCGAGCTCCTGATGCGAGCGACAGTCGACGTTGTACCCCGGCGATGGCAAGTCCGTGCGGACGGGCGAGGCGTACCCACTCCAGCTTTCGCGATCTAGCAGGATAAAAACCTGCGGTTGCAACGACTTCCGGGGATTCTAGTGCAGCGTCCGAGCGCCTGTCGACCTGGACGGAGGCCGGGATTCCGCCTACATCTCGTTCTCAGCTCGCCCTAAATGCTGCAGGTTCATTTCTGTGAGAATACGAGGAGACGACGAGACTCGTGGCGAGCTCCGGGAAGCGGGGAAGCTCTCTGGCGCTCGCCCGGAGAGCGCTCACCCTTGACCGACGCCCGGGCTGCCCGGACAATCGGGTCATGAAACGCGCACCCGATTCGTCCGCCGATCGGTCTGGCCGCCCGGCGAACCCGTTCCTCCGGGTCGCCGTCGCCCTTGCGGTGCTCCTTTCGCCGGCCGTCTCCGCCCAAGCCGCCGGAGCGGAGGCGACAGCCCGCTCCGTCCGGCTCGACCACGACGTGCACGTGGTTCTGTCGCCGCCCGAGCACCGCCTCACCGTGGAGGACGAGGTGCGGCTGCCGGCGGACCGCGCCGAGGTCCGCTTCGCCCTCCATGCCGGGCTCGAACCCCGGGTGACGACCCCGGGGGTCACCCTGGAGGCGCTGCCGGGACCTCCGACGGCGGAGCTCCTCTGGCCCGCCTTGAAAGGCACCGACGCGCCTCCGTTTCCACCGCCTGTCCCGAAGGTCACCGTCTACGCCCTGCGAGCGACGGGCGGCTCGCTTCCTCCGACGGTCACCCTGCGCTACGGCGGCACCATCCACCACCCCCTGGAAGCGGCCGCGGAGGAGTACGACCGCTCGTTCAGCGAGACCGCCGGCACGATCCAGGAGGACGGGGTGTTCCTCGCCGGTTCGAGCTTCTGGCTGCCCTGGCTCGGATCGGGACAGGGGCCGGACCTCGTGACCTTCGCCCTCGACGTCTCCCTGCCGGCCGGCTGGGACGCGGTGAGCGAGGGGCGGCGCGCCGAGCACGTGACGGACGTCCACGGTACCCGCGTGCGCTGGGTCCAGGAGACGCCGGTGGAGGAGGCCCACCTGGTGGCGGCGCCGTTCACCGTCTACGATCGGCCGGCCGGGGCGGTCGCCACCTACGCCTACCTGCGCGAGGCCGACGAGGCGCTGGCCGACCGGTACCTCGAGGCGGGCGCCCAGTACCTCGCGATGTACGACCGTCTGATCGGACCGTACCCGTATCCCAAGCTGGCGCTGGTGGAGAACTTCTGGGAGACCGGCTACGGCATGCCGTCGTTCA
>CAZIIB010000238.1:0-6233 GCA_964539125.1 uncultured Thermoanaerobaculia bacterium
AACCTGTCGCGGGCCTGGATGCTCGAAGGCATGGCCTCGGGGCTTCCAGAGGGGGACCCGCGGATCGGGGCGCTCGAGGCGGCGGCCCGGGCGCACCGGGAGGCGGGGCTGGCGGCGGTGACCGGGGAGCACTACGAGGGGGGGCACTGGTTGGGGAGTTTCGCGACCTACCTGGTGACGGGGCGGGGGTTGAGCCAGTAGGCCGGGCCGGAGGCTCTCCCCGGGGGAACGGCGCGGCTTGCTAGAACGTCGGAGCGGAGGAGCCGCGCCTCGGCTCGCACCGCGCTTGGGCAGCTCGGACTCCGTGAGGCCTCGTTGAGCGCGGTGCTCTACGCCCCCCGGGGGAGAGCCCCCGGCCCTCCGGGGTCGAAGTCCGGTCGCGGGTTGTGGGGGAGGGTGGATCAGCGGTCGAGGCCGAAGATTCTCGCCAGCCCCCGCTCGACTTCCTGGAGGGTCTCGGGCTTCAGCTTCCCGAGCCGGCGCAGCAGGCGAGTGCGGGTCACGGCTCGGACGCCGCGACAGATGGCGAGGCTCTCGGTGTCCACCCCTTCCTCGGGAGAGACCGAGGGGCGAAGCGGCGAGGGAGCGCGCGAGCTGGAGAGGGGCACGACCACCAGGAGCTCGTCCTCGACGCCCGCCAGGAGCTGATCGACCGAGACGACGACCGCCGGCCGGTGCTTGCCGGGCTCGCCCTTGCGGGCGGCGCCCAGCGAGACGAGCCATACCTCGCCACGGTGCGGGTCAGGCGACGCCATCGCCGACGACCGCCTCCCATTCGTGCTCCTCGGCGCTCACCTCGGGCTCGGCCGAATCGGCCCGAGCGGCTTCGCGCTCGGCCTGGAACGCCGCCTCGCGCTCCGTGCTCCGGGCCAGCTCCTCGAGCATCGCTGAAATGGAAAGGCCTCGCTGACTCGCTTGCTCGGCCAGAAGGTCCCGCGTCTCGCGTTTGACCCGGATCGTCGCCGTCTCGGAAGCCATGATGACAGGCTATCATATGGCGCCTCAGCTTGGCGATCTAAAGTGGCGCACGCTCCTGGCACCACCTTCCGCCCCACCTGTGACCGTGCGCCCGTTGCGGGTACTGTTCCCGTGGTGGACCTGGAAACGACCGTTCGCGACCTCGCCCCGCGGCTGTTGCGGTACTGCCGCGGCTGGGCGGAGGGGCCGGAAGCCGCCGAGGAGGCGGCCCAGGAGGCCCTCGCCGCCCTGGTGGGGCGCTGGCGCCGCTCCGGGCCTCCGGACTCGCCGGAGGCCTTCGTCTTCGCCATCGCCCGGCGCCGGGCCGTGCGCTCGGCGGTTCGCGGCCGGCTCCTCGCTCCGTTCCACGTGCTGGGCGACGGCCACGAGCCCGAGCGCGCGAGCGATCCGGGCGAGGACCCCGAGGAGCGGGCGACGAAGCGCTCGGAGCTCGCCCGCACCCTGGCGGCGCTCCGCGCCCTTTCGTCCCGCGATCGGCAGGCGATCCTCCTGGTGGCGGCGGCCGAGCTGAGCGTCGAGCAGGCGGCGGCCGTCGCCGGGGTATCGCGATCGGCCTTCAAGATGCGGGTCCACCGGGCGCGCAGGCGCCTGACCGAGATGCTGGAGGTGCGCGATGGGACCTGAAGCCGATCTCCACGACAGGCTCGACGAACGGCTGCGCCGGGAGCTCGAGCTCGACCCCTCTGCCGTCGAGCGGGTGGCGGCTCGGGCGCTCGCGTCCGAGGGCGCGGCGCGGCGGTCGAGGCGGTCTTCCTGGCGACGGTGGGTGGTCGCCGGCGCGGCGACGCTCCTCGTGGGCGTCCTGGCCGTGTGGACCCTCCTGCCGCGGCTCGCCGGCGCGTCCCCTCGGGTCTCGGTCACCAACCAGGGAGCGGTTTTGATCGTCCGCGGGCCGGGCGACCGAGTCGCCCTCGTCCACACCGGCCCGCCGGCCCCGGGCGCCGGGCCTTCGATCCTCATCCTGACCCACGGAGACACGCCATGAAGACCAACCGTCAATTCGCCCTCGTCCTCGCCGTCGCCCTACTCGTCCTCGCGCCCCGCGCTCTCCTGGCGGCGGAGTCCCTCGAGCAGTCGATCGACCTCGAGCTCAAGGACGCCCCGGTGGCGGACACGCTCGAGTCCTTCGGCAAGGTCCTCGACGCCGGCAACACCGACGTCGACTCGGCGATCTCGGGGACGGTGACCGTGCACCTGAAGCGGGTTCCCGTGCGCCAGGCCATGGACGCCGTCTGCAAAGGCGTGGGCTGTAGTTGGAGCTTCGAGGAGGGCAAGCTGGCCTTCGTCTCGACCCTGCCGCCCCTCGACCGCGCCCACGCCCGCCTCGCGGCGCCCATCAGCCTGAAGCTCGAGGACGCGGACCTCCACCTGGTGCTTCAAGCCTTCGGCCAGGTTTCGGGGCTGGACGTCGAGATACCGGACGATCTCTCCGGGAAGGTGACGATCCAGCTCGAGAACGTCGCGGGGACCAAGGCCCTCGACTCGCTCTGCGCGACCTACCACTGCCGGTGGGAAGTGGCGGTGCTGGCCGCCGGCCCGACGCTCCGCTTCATCCGCGCCGACTCGTAGGACTACGACCGGAACGGATTCTCTACGACCACACCGCGGATCTCCTGGCCGGCGTTGAGGTCCTCCGTGAGAAGGCGCTCGCAGCCGCCCCGGACCGCGGCCTCCACGATCAAGGCGTCCCACAGGGCGAGCTGGTGGTGAGTCGCGGTGTCGACGGCCGATAGGACCAGCGCCCGGTCGACGGCCACGACCGGCAGGGCGGCGAGCTCGGCGAGCGCCTCCCCTGCCGGTGCGGCGGCGAGCGGCGGGTCGAGCTTCCGGGTGACCGCCCAGTAGAACTCCGAGAGCACCTGGGTGGAGACGACGAGGCGGTCGGGAGGAGACGTGAAGAGCTCGACTGCCCGCGCCCGCTTCGCCGGCTCTCCGTGGTCGTGGACGTAGACGGCCACGTTGGTGTCTACGAACGCGGCCATCGGAGGCGTTCCTCGTAGAGGTCCTCCCGCGTCCAGGACCGCCGCTTGCCGCGGGAGCCGGCGTCGGAGCCCTCGGCGATCTCCACGAACCGGAGGAGGGCGCGGCGCTCGTCCTCGACGCCGCCATAGGATTCCAGGAACGTCCTGACGACCGCGTTGACCGAGGTGCCCTGCTCCAGGGCCCGGATCCGCGCCCGCTTCAAGGTCTCTTCGTCGACGCTCAGGGTGAGATTCACCACGGGATCAGTGTAGCACGGCTCTCGTGGAGGGAGCTCCCGGCCCCCTGCCGGTTACGGCATCGTCAGCAGCGCCGCCATCAGATCCACCCCGTACCACAGGTTCGCCAGGCGCAGGTTCTCGTCCGGACCGTGCTGGTTGTCGTCGTGGTTGGCGATGGGGGCGATCACCACCGGCGCCTGGAGGAGGTCCTTGAAGAGGTAGAGGGGCAGCGAGCCGCCGAGGGTCGGCTGGAGGATCAGCGACTCGCCGGCGGCGCGCCCCGCTGCCGCGATCACCTCGCGGGCGATGGGCAGGTCCATGGAGGTCCGGGCCGCCGGGTACCCGGTCTCGCGGACGACCTTGGCGATCTTCGGGTACTCGAGGCGGGTCGCCAGGTCCGGGTCCTCCCGGACGATGTGGTAGCCCTGGCGCTCGATATGGCGCTCCACCAGGTCGAGCATGTGCTCCGGGTCGTTGCCTTGGGCCAGGCGGATGTCGATGGAGGCCGTGGCGGTGGTGGGGATGACGTTCCTGGCCTTGTCGCCCACCGCGGCGCTCACCATTCCCCGGATGTTCAAGGAGGGGTGGAGCAGGCGCTCGGCCCGGGGGGCGTCGTCCATCTCGGTCTCGGCCAGGCCCAGCTCATGGCGGAGCTGGGCGTCGAAGTCGGGCAGGGCCGCGATCGCCTGGCGCTCGGCCGCGCCCGGCGGCACCGTCGAGTCTTCGAAACCCTCGACCAGCACCTTCCCCTCGGGCGTCTTCATGCTCGCCAGCAGGCTCGCCAGCTCGAGCGCCGGGTTGGGCGCCCAGTTGCCGTAGTGGCCGCTGTGGAGGTAGCGGGTGGCGCCGTAGGTGGTGATCTCGAGGCCGGTCACGCCGCGCACGCCGAAGACGAGCTGCGGCCGGCGGCTCGGGTGGACCGGGCCGTCGAAGATGAGCCAGGCGTCGACCTTCAGGTCGTCGCGGTGCGCCTTCATGTAGGCGCCGAGGTGCGGCGAGCCGGCCTCCTCCTCGCCCTCGAGGAAGAAGACGAGGTTCGAGGTCAGGGGCGTGCCGGCGGCGTGAAGGGCGTCGAGGGCCGCGAGCATCGCGGCGATGGGCGCCTTGTCGTCGCCCGCCGAGCGGGCGTAGAGGCGCCACTCGGGATCGACCGCCTCGCCGGGCTGCGGCAGAGGCCGGGGCGTTCCGCCGTCCTCGATCGCCCGGGTGTAGAGGACCGCCTGATAGGGCGAGCCGGTGGTCCACTTCGAGGCGTCGACCGGCTGGCCGTCGTAGTGGATGTAGATCCCCAGGGTGCGCGTGGCGCCGGGCACGTCGAGGGTGCCGTAGACGATGGGCGGGGCATTGCTGGCATCGGGGGCCTCGTCCGGCAGCGTCCAGAGCTCGGCCCGGGCTCCGCGCGCCGCCAGCAGGTCGCGGACGGCCTCGGCGTTGGCCCGGATGGCCGCCGTGTCCCGGGCCACGTTGGGCATGGAGAGGAGGTGGGCGAACCCGGCCAGGATCTCCGGCGCGTGGGCCTCGCGCCAGGCGCGGGCTGCGGCGACGGGATCGGCCGCCGGGGACGCGGCGAAGGCCGTCGCCGGCAGGGCGAGAAGCAGGAGGAGCGCTGGGATCGTGGGGGTCGTGCGGGGTGTCCGAAGCATGGAGATCTCCTGGTCGGGGTAGTCGTTCCGGGCCGGCGGGCTCACGCCGGGGCGGGCTCGCCTTCGCCCCCGTCGTCGTCCTCATCGTCGCCTATCCGGATCTGCGGCTTGACCCAGGGCAGCATGGCGAGCGGTGGGATCGCCAAGAGAGCGGTGAAGGCGAAGAAGACGGCGTAGCCCAGCGCCTGCACGCCGAAGCCGGTGACCGCGCCGGCGAGGTCGCGGGTGAGGGCGAACAGAGCGCTCAAGATGGCGAACTGGGTGGCCCCGTGCTCCTTGTCGCAGAGGTTGGTGAGGAACGCGAGGAAGGCGGCGGTGGTCATGCCCTGGGCGAACGACTCGAAGATCGAGGCGGAGTAGATCGCGAGCCGGTGCCAGGAGAGCGGAGCGCCGTTGGGCAGGTGGAAGAGGACCTCGTGAGGCAGGTGCAGAGCCGCCACCGCCACGTAGCCGAAGTTCGACATGGCCTGGATGATCCCCATCCACAGGAGCGCCTTGAAGATTCCCCAGCGGGTGGTGAAGGCGCCGCCCACCAGGGCGCCGGCGACGGTGAGGACGGCCCCCAGGGCGTAGGAGACGACGCCGATCTCGGCCTCCGAGAGCCCCTGGTCCACCCAGAAGGTCTTGATCATCCGGCCGATCGTGCTGTCCGGCAGCTTGTAGAGCAGGATGAAGACGACGACCACGAGCATCTCGCGGCGGAACGCCCACTTGAGCAGGCTCGCGTCGAGGAACGAGGCGATGGCGAAGGCGCCCCCGATCACGGCGAAGGTGATCCAGAGCCCCCCCCAACCGCGCCACCAGGCGAGGGCGAGGAGCGCCAGGGCGACGGCGATCGCCGCGAAGCGAATCCTCCAGACCTCGGCCGAGGCCGCCGGCGCCTTGACCGCCCGCTCCCGGGGCACCCGCGGGCTCGCCAGCACCGCGAACGCCATGAGCACCATGACGCCGGCCATGGCGAACCAGGCGGCCCGCCAGCCGAGCCAGTCGGCGAGGATCAGCACCAGCCCACCGCTCGCCAGGAGGCCCACCCGGTAGGCCGACACCCGCATGCCGTTGATCGCGCCGCTGTGCTTGGGTGTCGAGACGTCGACCGCGAAGGCGTCGATGGCGATGTCCTGAGTGGCCGAGAAGAGGGTGAACGACAGGAGCACCGTCCAGAGCACCCAGCCGGTGTTGGTGGGATCGAGGCCGAGGATCACCAGGGTGATGGCCGCCAGGACCAGCTCGCAGCTGGCGATCCAGACCTGGCGGCTACCCAGCCGGTCGACGAAGGGGGCCCAGGCGGGCTTCAGGGTGTAGGGGAGGAAGAGCAGGCTCATCAGGCCGATCTCGGCCAGCGAGACGCCGTGCTTGCGGAAGTAGACCGGCCAGACGTCGTAGGCGACGCCGAAGGGGAAGCCCTCCGCGA
>CAZIIB010000239.1:0-6197 GCA_964539125.1 uncultured Thermoanaerobaculia bacterium
CGGTGACCAGCACCATCCCCTGCTCCGGATCGCCGGCGAGACGGTCCCAGTGCTCGCGCCCCTCGACCTCGACCTCGAAGCGGCGGTCCGTGCCCAACCGCTCGTAGCGCTCCGAGTTGCACCAGGCCTGGTTCCACATGGTGCGCCAGATCCGGCGCTGCCGGCCCCAGCGGCCGGTCGGTCCGAGCACAGCGTCCAGGTTGGAGGCGATCGCCCGCCGGATGCCGCGCAGGACCACGAAGAAGAACGACGTGAAGAGGAGGATCACCGGTCCCACGGCCCAGCTCGGGAGGGACGAGACGCCCCAGCTGTGGAAGCGGTACCAGAAGACGCCGGTGAAGTGGAAGCGGCCGAGGACTCGCCGGGAACGGCCGACGGCGGGGGCGTGCGGTGGCGCGGCGGCAGCCACCGTGGGCGAGGATTCCCCGCCGGGCGGCACGCTCACGCCACGCCCTCTTCGGGCCGCTCGAGAACCAGCCACGAGGCGCCGCCGCCCGCGGCCAGGCTGGAGACCAGCACGCGCCGTACCGGCCGGGGGAGCGGCCCTCCCCGGTGCGGCACGACTCCGAGCTCGGGGTCCGGGCGGCCGAAGCCCGGAGCGGGACCGAGCTCGGCGCCCTCCAGGGCGACCACCGCGGCCGCCAGGTGGCCGCCTCCCATCTCGCCCGTCACCCCCTTGGGTGCCACCACCGGCGGTAGCTCACGGTCCTCCCAGACGGAGTGCAACACGGCGGCCTCGAGGCGGTCGCCCGCGCGCGAGCCGGAGGCCCCGGAGACCACGAGGTCGATCTCCCGCGGCGTCAGCCCGCTGCGCCGGAGGACCTGGGAGAGGGCCCGGGACAGCGCCCGGAAGCCCTCGCCCCATCCGTCGCGCGGCGCCGACGGGTCGAAACCGCTGCCGCCAGCGAGCACCCGGGCGAGGAGCCGGGCCCCCCGCGCCGCCGCCGCCGCTTCCGGCTCGAGCACCACGACCGTCGAGCCCTCACCGGAGACGAAGCCGGCCCGGCGGCGGTCGAAGGGGCGCGCCTGCGGCGGCTCGCCGGGCCGCCGGCTGCGCGCCAGGGCGCGAAAGCGGTCGAGCAGGGCCTGGAGCAACGGCGTCACCTCTTCGACCCCGCCGGCCAGCGCCAGCTCGGAGCGGCCGCGAGCCACTTCGGAGGCCGCGCGGCGGACCGCCGAGAGGCACCCGGCCTCCCGCTCGGTGAGCGTGAGGTTGGCGCCGCGGGCGCCGGTGAGACGGGCAACCTGGGCGGCGGGCGCATTGGCCACCGACTCGGCGAAGAGCGCGGGCGATGCCTGGTCCGGTCCGTCGAGGAGGATCTGCCCCGAGAGCTCCTCGGTGACCGACGAGGGCCCGTAGGCCGTGGCCAGGACGACGGCCGTCGACTCCATGACCTCCGGCGTCGCCTCGGAGAGGTCGGCGTCGGCCAGCGCCATGCGGGCGGCGGCGGCGGCGAAGCGGGAGGGCGGGCTCATCCTCCGCGCCGCCGCGGCGGGGAGCCAGGGCCCGAGACTCGACGCCTCGACCCGGGCCGCCCACGCCACCCGCGGATCGAGCCGGAGGCCGCGGCGGCTCGCCAAGGGGCCGGGCTCGCCCAGCGGCACGAGGTGCGGCTCGCCGGCCGCCAGGAGCCGGAGGAGCCCGGGACGGCCCGCGCCCCAGCCGCCCACCGGGCCGAGGCCGCTCAGGACCACGGGCCGGTTCATCGCTCGCCTCCGCTCTCCGCCGCGAGGACGGCGGCCGCGTTGGCCCCGCCGAACCCGAAGCTGGTCGACAGGGCGATCCAGGTCCGGCCGTCGCGGGGCAGGGGATGCGGGCTGCCGAGCACGAGGTGGACCGGGGTCTCCGGATCCAGCTCGCCGTCCGGAGGGGTCGGATGGACCTCGCCGGCCAGCAGGCAGAGGACCGTGGCCACTGCCTCGATGGCGCCGGACGAGCCCAGCAGGTGGCCCACCGAGGCCTTGGTGGCGGTCACCGGAACGCTCTCCGCGCGCCCCTGGAAGACCCGGGTGAGACCCTGCCACTCCGAGGCGTCGTTGAGGGGCGTGCCGGTGCCGTGCGCGTTGAGGAACGAGACCTCACCGGGAGAGGTGTCCGCGTCGGCCAGGGCGCGCTCCATGGCCAGCGCTGCGCCGAGCCCGGCCGGATGGGGCGCCGTCATGTGGTGCGCGTCACACGAGTTGCCGACGCCTCGGAGCCTGGCCAGCACGGCCGCGCCCCGCCGCTCGGCGCGCTCGGCGGTCTCCAGGACCAGCAGGCCCGCTCCTTCGCCCAGCGACATGCCCGCGCGCTCGCGGCGAAACGGCCGGCAGGGCGTCTCGTCGACCACCCGCAGCGAGTTGAAGCCGGCGTAGGTGAGGCGGCACAAGGAGTCCGCGCCGCCGGCGATCGCCACCGCGACCTCACCGGCCCGCAGGGCGTCGAGGGCGGTGCCCAGCGCCTGGGTGCCGGAGGCGCACGCCGAGGAGACGGTGTGGACCGGGCCGGCGAGGCCGAGGTGGCGGGCCACCGTCGCCGCCGGGTTGTCGATGGTCTGGGTGGCGAGCCGGTCGAGCTCTCGGCCGCTGGGCGGGCGAGTGGAAGGCGTTCCGAAGACCTCTTCGCTCTCGAACATCCCGGCGGTGCTGCCGCCGAAGAACACGCCGGTCGCCGCGGGCGGAAGGTGGGGAGCCGGATCCGGACCGAAGGCCTGGCGGAGAGCCTCCTCCGCCGCGGCGACGGCGAACCGATCGGCGAGCGAGGCCACGTCCCATCCGGCGAGGCGCGCGCCCAGGGACTCGGCGAGGGACGGGGGCGGAGGCGGAACCTGCGCGGCGATCCGGGTCCGGAGCCCGTCGACGGGGAAGCGGGAGAGCCGGGAGATGGCGGTCCGCCCGGAGGCGAGGCCGCGCCAGAGGGCCTCCCGCCCCCAACCCCAGGCGCTCACCGCGCCCAGGCCGGTGACCACGATGCGAGGATCGGTCGTCGACACGGCGGTCTTCGAGCGGGCTCAGGCGGCCCCTGCTCCGGCCGGTCCCGGCCCGGCATCCGGCTCGCGGGTCAACCGGCGCTCGGCCTCTGTTCCGTGGAGCCTGGGGGTGATCTCGACGAAGCGCTGCAGCTCGACGAGGGCGAAGAAGAGCGCGAGGCGCAAGCGGTTGAGCAGCGAGGGCCGGGAGTTCCCCGCCAGGGCGGTGACCAGCGACCGCGCCAGGCCGAAGCGCTCGGTGGGGGAGAGCAGGAGGTCGCGAAACTCGGGCCGGTAGTAGCGGATGACGAACTTGCGGAAGAAGCGGTAGCGGCGCTTCTGCTCCCGATCGTAGCGCGCCAGGTGGCGCCGGGCCTCCCTGCCGGGAGGCACGCCGTCCGCGCCGCCGGCGGCGAGGGCGCGGTCGACCACGTCGGCTGCCTCGACGCCGGAGGCGAGGGCGAGGAGCACGCCGGTGGAGAAGATCGGGTCGAGGAAGGAACCGGCGTCTCCGGTGAGGAGCCAGCGCTCCCCCGCGTAGGCCCGGGTGGCGTACGAGTAGTCACCCTCGACGCGCACCGGAGAGACCCTCCGCGCCCCGCCGACCAGCGGCGGAAGGGCGGGCACGGCCCGGAGGAGCAGCTCGAGGCAGCGCTCCGGATCGCCGGTGGGCAGGGTGGCGTGCCGCTCCTTGGAGACCACCACGCCGACGCTCGTCAGGCGCTCGCCGAGGGGGATGAGCCAGGCCCATCCGCCACCGTCGATGGAGATCAGGCGGGCGTCGCCGCTCCGCTCCGGCGGGGGCGGCACGACGTCCTCGAACCAGGCGTGGAGCCCGACCTGACGGAGCTCGTGGTCGACCTGCCGGAGCTCGAGCCGCTTGGCCAGGAAGCCGTCCCGCCCCGAGGCGTCCACCAGGAAGCGGCAACGGGCGCTACCCTCTCCCGCGGCGTCCACGAAGGTGACCCGGGCCTCGCCGCAGCCGAGCTCCACCGCCTTGGCCCGGCACTCCTGGCGGACCTCGGCGCCGCTGGCCGCCGCGTGGTCGAGGAGGAGCTGGTCGAACCGGTCGCGCGGCACCTCGAAGGTCTCCGGCCGGTCCACCCCCTGGGCGTCGCCGAAGAAGGCGTAGCGTTGAGCCTCGCCGTCGGGGGCGATGAGGATCGCCCCGCGCTTGACCGGAAAGCCCTCGGCGGCGATCCGGTCGAGCACCCCGAGCTCCTCGAGAAAGCGGTTGGTCTCGGGGATCAGGGATTCGCCGACGTGGAAGCGCGGGAAGCGCTGGCGCTCGAGGACCAGGACGCTCCGGCCCCGGAGGGCCAGCCGGGTGGCGGCCGAAGCCCCGGCCGGGCCTCCGCCCACGACGATGGCGTCGTAGAGGGGTGGCGTGGGCCTGGCAACCTCGGGGCTCGTCATCTGGGCGGCGGTGCTCCGGAAGAGCGGATGGCTCCCCACGGTCGGATCCAGGTCAGCTATACTCCGTCCGGCCTCGATCCCGCACAGGCGCCGAAGTATACAGGACCGACCCCGCCGGTTCCTGCGGAAGAACCATGGCCCACGACCCGATTCTCGCAGCCTTCGACCTCCAGGTCCGCCACCGCCCGGAGGCGCCCCTGGTGGCGTCGCCGGCCGCCTCCGCCTCGGTGGCCGACGTCGACGCCCTGGCGCGGGTGGCGGCCTCGCTACCGGCGGCTCGCGGCCTCGCGCCCGGTACTCTGGTGGGGCTCGCCGCTCCCGACGGCGTGGCCTTCCTCACCTCCTACCTGGCGTTGCGCCGCCAGGGGCTGGTGCCCGTCCTCCTGGACGCCAAGGCGCCGAGTGCTGAGCGCGAGCGGGTGGCCGAGAGCCTGGGCTGTGGCTGGATGTTCTCGTGCCGGCGGGCCTGGCCCTCCGCGCCGGGAGACTGGCGGCTGGTGCGCTGGCGGTCGGCCGGCGACCCGTCGGGCGATCGCGTCCTCTCTCCCGAGGTGGGAGCGGTCAAGCTCTCGTCCGGGTCGACCGGGCGCCCGCGAGGCATCGTGACGACGGCTGCGGCCCTGGCGGCCGACGAGGCCGCCCTCGCCCGGAGCATGGGGCTGGCCGACGACGAGAGGATTCTCGCCGCCATCCCCCTGTCCCACTCCTACGGGCTGTCGAGCGTGGCCCTGCCGGCCCTGGTCCGGGGGTCGCTGCTGGTCGTCTCCCGCCAGGGCGGCGGCCCGATCGGCCCGCTGCGGGCGGCGCATGCCCTCGAGGCTACGTACTTTCCCACCGTGCCGGCGTTCCTGCGCGCGCTGCTCAGCCCCGATCGGCCGCCCCGACTGCCGGAGAGCCTGCGCCTGACCGTGACCGCTGGGGCGCCGCTCCTGCCGGACACCGCAAGGCGGTTCCACACCGTCTACGGGCGCCCGGTCCACGTCTTCTACGGCTCGAGCGAGACCGGAGGGATCTGCTTCGACCGGGAGGGCGGAGCGGGGGAGCGCGGCGCCGTGGGCGAGCCGGTGGAAGGTGTGCGGGTCGCCCTCGAGCGGGTGGAGGCGGGCGACGCGGCGGTGGCGACCGGGGTGGTGACGGTCGAGTCGCCGGCGGTGGCCGACGGCTATCTGCCGGACGCCGACGAGCGGCTCGCCGCGGGCCGCTTCCAGACCGGCGATCTGGGCCGCTGGCACGAGGGCGAGCTCGTCCTGGTGGGTCGCACGGATGACCTGATCAACGTGCGGGGCAAGAAGGTGAACCCCCGCGAGGTGGAGGAGATCGTCGGCCAGCTACCGGGCGTGGAGGACGTCGTGGCTCTGGGCACCCTCGACTGCGGTCGGGGCGAGACGACGCTCCGGGTGGTCGTGGCCTGCGCGGCGCGGGCGCTCGATTCGGAAGCGGTGATCGGCTGGTGCCGGAGCCGCCTCGCCGAGCACAAGGTGCCCCGGAGCGTGACCCTGGTCGAGCGGATACCCCGCACCTCCCGGGGCAAGGTCGACCGCGAGGCCCTTCTCGCATCGAGACGCCCCGATCCCGACGATGCCCTCCGGTTCCGAGCCGGCTAGCCGCGGCTGGCGGCCCTCGCCGCTGATCGCCGCGTCCCTCGCTCTCCATGGCGCGGCGCTCGCCCTGGCCCTCGCCTCGCCCCGTCGACGGCGCACCGCGGCGGCTCTCGTGGTGGCCGATCACCTGGTCCTCGCGGCGGCCGGCCTGTGGCCCCGGAGCCGGCTCCTGGGGCCGAATCGTCTCCACCTCGGCGCGGAGGCGTGCCTGCGAAGGGAGGTCGCCCTGACC
>CAZIIB010000240.1:0-3940 GCA_964539125.1 uncultured Thermoanaerobaculia bacterium
CGCCGTCCACATCGGCGAAGGCCGCCGACTGCGTGAGGTCCGAGGAGGGCGAGATGTCGGAACCCGTCACGCCGCCGAAGGGATCCGAGGTCCCGTTGTTGAGATACAGGCGGTTCACGCCGTCGTTGCCTGCCACGAGGTCGAGGTCGCCGTCGCCGTCGACGTCCCCCACCGCCACGCCGCGGCTCGACTCCCGAACCTGGAGGCCCGGCCCCGCGCCCGCCGTGGCGTCGACGAAGCGCCCGCCCTCCCGCGCGAGGAGGAGGTTCCGCTGGCCGTAGCTGGTGCCTGCCGACGTCGGCACCTCGTCGGCCTGGGGGTAGATGTGGCCGTCGGCGATGAAGAGGTCGAGGTCGCCGTCCAGGTCGAGGTCGGCCAGGGCGGCGCCCCACGAGAGGGGCTGGAACGTGGGGTCGCGGACGCCGTAGGGGCGAGTCAGGTCCTCGAAGACCATGCCGCCCAGGTTGTGGTAGAGGGTGGTCGAGTCCCGGGCGAAGTTGGTGACCACGAGATCGGGGAGGCCGTCGGCGTCGAGGTCGCCCACCGCCACCCCCATCCCCGCTTGCGCCGCGCCGCTCTGGGAGAGGGCGGCTCCGCTCCACAGACCCACGTCCTGGAAGTGTCCGCGGCCGTCGTTCTGGTAGACGTAGTTGGGGTTCGAGTCGTTGGCGACGTAGAGGTCGAGGTCCCCGTCGGCGTCCAGGTCGAGGGCGGCGACGGTGAAGCTGTAGAAGAGGCCGACGTCGCGAAGACCGGCCTCCTCGGTGGCTTCGCGGAAGCGGCCATGGCCGTCGTTTTCGAAGTAGTGGTTGGCGAGCCCCTCGAGGCCGAACGGCCCCACCATCACCTTCGTCCCCTCCCACTCGAGGGTGGGCTTGGCGTGGAGCACCTCGTCCAAGGTGCAGTCCACGTAGCCGGCGACGAACAGGTCCTGATCCCCGTCGCCGTCGGCGTCGAAGAAGACGGCGCCGGTCGACCAGCCGTCGATGCCGGGTCCGTGCGGGACGAGCTCGAAGGTGCCGTCGCCGCGATTGCGGTAGAGGAGGTCGGGGCCGAACTGGGTGACCAGGAGGTCGGTCCATCCATCGCCGTCGAAGTCCCCCGTGGCGACGCCTGTGCCCCAGCCGTCGGAGCCGAGCCCGGCCGCCTCCGTCACGTCGTCGAACGTGCCGTCACCGCGGTTGCGGTAGAGGTGGTCCCGGCCGCGCTCGACCACCTTGGGCCCGTCGAGCTTCCAGCCGTTCACCAGGTAGAGGTCCAGGTCTCCGTCCCCGTCGTAGTCGAAGAGGGCTAGGCCCGTCCCGCCCGACTCGAGGAGATGAGGCTTCTCCTTGCCGCCGCACCAGGTGGCCTGGTGGAGGCCGGCGGTAGCCGCGGTGTCGACGAAGCGGAAGGCGCTGGACGGTTTCCCGGGTGGCGGATCGCTCGGCGGAGCGGCCGCGGCGAGCGCCCCGAAGAGCAGGGCGCCGCCGGCGGCCGCGAACGGCGCGAGCCGCCGCCTCCCTCTCACTGCGCGAGGAGCGGGTCGGCGACCGACTCGAACGTCTTCCACGCCGCATGACGGCCGGCGTCGTCAGTGGCCTGACGAAGGGCGGTGGCGGCGGCGAGGATCTGGTCCTTGGCCTTCTTGGTCACCACGACGTAGCCGGGCTCGTACTTGCCCATCGTCTCCTCCTCGGCGTGGTGATGATGATGGCCGCCCGCGAGCAGGCGCTTGCGGATCCCGGCGACGGCGTTGTCCCCCTCGTTGGCGAAGAGGGCCATGTTGGCTGCGGCCTTTTCGTAGTCGCCGGCCTTCATCGCCGCCTCGGCGGCCTTCTCGTGCACGGTGAGGATGGACTTCACCAGCGCCACTTCCGCGCCGTCGACGCCGAGGATCGCGTCAGCGAGCTGGTCGTAGGTGGCGACGAGGGTTTGCGGGGTCTCCTGGGCCGGCGCCGGGACGGCCGCGGCGAGGAGTGCGAGCGCGACGAGCACGATCGTTGTCTTCATGAGGTTTTCCTCCCTTTGGACGAAGATTACTGCATGGGTCGAGGGCCAGAGGAGGGGCCGAGCTCGTCTCTACGATATCCCAAGCCTCCCGACGTCTACAGGAGTGTATGGAGATGAGCCGCGGGGCACCCTCCCGATGAGCGAGCGAGACCGTCGCCTCTCGAAAGTCGTCGAGGCCGAGCGCTCCCGGCTGCGTGGCTACATCCGCCGGCGGGTGCCTGATCCCGCCGACGTGGAGGACCTCGTCCAGGAGGTCTTCTCCGAGCTGGTGGAGGCCAATCGGCTGCTGATGCCCATCGACCACGTGGTGGGCTCTGGCTCACGGTCGTCGGGGCGAGGCCGCGGCAGGCGGGAGCGGCGAAGGTGGCGGCGGCGGGCGGGCAGGCCCCGGGCCGTCGAGGCGCGCCAGGTAGAATCCGGGTCCCGCGATGAAGGGAACGTTTCAGTGGCGAACCTCGGTGACGGTCCACGCCCCGCGGGAGCGGGTCTGGGCGATCGGGGACGACCTCACGCGGATCCCCGAGTACCACCCGGAGGTCGGGAAGGTCGATCTCCTGTCGGGCCAGAGCACCCGGGCGCTCGGCGTGAGGTACCGCTGCACGATCCTCGAGGGGAGGAAGGGGAGCTGCGTCGAGGAGGTCGTGGACTACGTCCCGGGAGAGCGCATGACGACGGCCTTCCCCGAGGACACCTGGGGCCTCAGTGACATGCTCCGGGACTTTCGGGTCGAGACGATCCTGGTGCCCCGCGGCGACGCCGAGACCGAGCTGGTCCTCGAGGCCTGCTACGAACCGGTCGGCTGGAAGAACCGGCTCCTCAACGCCCTCGTCCTCCGGCGCCTGATGGCCCGCCGCGCCCGGCGCACCCTCGAAGGCCTCAAGCGACTCGCCGAGGCCGAGCAGGCATCTCGCCCCTCGCGGGCCGACCGGCTCCGCCCCCCTACTCCGCCACCCCCTTCTCCTTGAGGATGTTCCAGACCTTCTCGGGGGTCATGGGGATGTCGATGTGCTCGACCCCCAGGTGGGACAGAGCGTCGACCACCGCGTTGACGATCGCCGGCGGGGCGCCCACCGTGGCCGACTCGCCGACGCCCTTGGCACCCAGCGGATGGTGGGGCGACGGGGTCGTGGTCTTGTCGGTCTCCCAGTGGGGCGTCTCCATGGCGGTGGGGAGCAGGTAGTCCATGAAGCTCCCGCCCTGGATGTTGCCGCTCTCGTCGTAGGTGATCTCCTCGAGGAGCGCCGGCGCCATGCCCATGGTCAGGCCGCCGTGGATCTGGCCGTCCACGATCATCGGGTTGATGATGTTGCCGCAGTCGTCGACCGCCACGAAGCGGCGGATCTTGACCTCGCCGGTGCCCCGGTCGATGTCCACCACGCAGATGTAGCTGCCGAAGGGGAAGGTGAGGTTCGGCGGGTCGTAGTAGTCCACCGCCTCGAGCCCTGCCTCCATGCCCTGGGGGTGGTTGGTGTAGGCGGCGAAGGCGATGTCCTGGATGGTCTTGAATTTCTGGGGCGCGCCCTTGACGAAGAACTTGCCCGGCTCCCATTCCAGATCCTCCTCGCTGACCTCGAGCAGGTAGGCGGCGATCTTCTTCGCCTTGGCGCGGATCTTCCGCGCCGCCACCGCGCCGGCGGCGCCGGCCGTGGGCGTCGAGCGGCTGGCGTAGGTGCCCAGGCCGTAGGGCGCCGTGTCGGTGTCGCCCTCCTCGACCTGCACGTGCTCGGCCGGGATGCCCAGCTCCTCGGCGACGATCTGGGCGTAGGTCGTCTCGTGCCCCTGGCCCTGGCTCTTGGTGCCGAAGCGGGCGATCGCCTTGCCGGTGGGGTGGATGCGGATCTCGGCCGAGTCGAACATCTTGATGCCCAGGATGTCGAAGGTCTTCGACGGCCCGGCGCCCACGATCTCGGTGAAGCTCGAGATCCCGATCCCCATGAGCTCGCCGCGC
>CAZIIB010000240.1:4040-6187 GCA_964539125.1 uncultured Thermoanaerobaculia bacterium
CTCGATCCACTTGACCGGCTTGCCGATCACCACCGAGGCCGCCACCGCGATCACGTAGCCGGGGTAGACCGGCACCTTGCCGCCGAAGCCGCCGCCGATGTCGGGCGAGATGATGCGGATCTTCTCCTCCGACAGGCCCACGTGGCCGGCGACCAGGGCGAAGACGGTGCGGATGGCGTGGGGCGCCTGGGTGGTCATGTAGACCGTCAGGTGCCCGTCGGACTTGTGGAAGTCCGCCACGCAGCCACAGGTCTCGATGGAGGCCACGTGGATGCGGGGGATGTAGAGGTCCTGCTTGACCACCACCTCGGCCTCGGAGAAGGCCTTGTCGGTGGCCGCCCGGTCGCCCGCCTCCCAGTGGAAGATGTGGTTGTCGGTCTTGCCCTCCTTGTCGGTGCGGAGCACCGGTGCCCCGGGCTCCAGGGCCTTGAACGGGTCCACCACCACCGGCAGGGGCTCGTAGTCCACCTCCACGGCCTCCACGCCGTCGGCCGCGGCGTAGCGGTCGGTGGCGATGACCGCCGCCACCTCCTGAGCCTGGTACATGACCTTCTCGGTGGGCAGGACCATCTGGGTGTCCGACATCAGGGTGGGCATCCAGTGGAGGTTGTACTGCTCGAGGGTCGCGCCGGTGATCACCGCCAGCACGCCCGGCACCTCCATGGCCTTCTCGGTGCGGATCTCCTTGATCTTGGCGTGGGCGTAGGGGCTCCGGACGATGTCCATGTGGAGCATGCCCTTGAGCTTGATGTCGTCGATGTAGTTGCCGAGGCCGCGGATGAAGCGCGCGTCCTCCTTGCGCTTCATGGAGTGGCCCATGCCGCAGATGGCGGCGGAAGTCTTCGGTTCCATGCTTTTCTCCTGGCTTGGGGCCGGTTCAGGGGGTGCGCAGCTTCTCGGCGGCGTGTTGCACCGACTTGACGATGTTGACGTAGCCGGTGCAGCGGCAGAGGTTTCCCGAGATGGCGTGGCGGATCTCGGCCTCGCTGGGGTCGGGGTTGTCCTGGAGCAGGGCGTAGCTGGTGAGCATCATGCCCGGCGTGCAATAGCCGCACTGGAGGCCGTGCTCCTGGTGGAAGCCCTCTTGGATCGGGTGGAGCTGGTCGTTCTGCTCGAGCCCCTCGACGGTCATCACCTCGCGGCCGTCGGCCTGGACGGCGAGCACCGTGCAGGACTTGACCGGCTGGCCGTCGAGCAGCACCGTGCAGGCGCCGCAGTGGGTGGTGTCGCAGCCGATGTGGGTACCGGTCATCCCCAGGACTTCGCGCAGGAAGTGGACGAGGAGCAGGCGCGAGTCGACCTCGCCCTTCTGCTCCGCGCCGTTGACGGTGACGGTGATCGTGTGTCGCGCCATGGCTTCAGGCCCCCTGGGCTCGCTGGACGGCCTTCTTCAGGGCGCGCGCGGTGAGCACCCGGGCCATCTCTCGTTTGTATTCGACCGAACCACGCCGGTCGGGGCTGGGCGAGGCCGCCTCGGAGGCCAGGCGCGCCGCCTGGGCGATCACGTCGTCCCCGGGGGTCTTGCCCGCGAGGTACTCCTCGGCCCGGGCCGCCCGGATCGGGGTGGAACCGGCGTTGGTGAGCCCGATCCCGGCGCTCGTCACCTCGCCGTCCGAGCCCAGGGTCACCTGGGCGGCGCTGGCCGCGGCGGCGAAGTCGCCCACCTTGCGCTCGAGCTTGACGTAGGCGCCGCCGCTACCGGCCGGCGGCACCGGGATACGGATCTCGGTGAGGATCTCGTGGGGCAGCAGAGCGGTGTAGAAGAGGCCGCGGAAGAGCTCGTCGATGGGGATCACCCGGGTCGCCCCGCCGGGGCCGGTGGCGACCACCTCGGCGCGGTAGGCCAGCATGGTCGCCGGGTGGTCGTTGGCCGGGTCGCCGTGGGCCAGGTTGCCGCCGACGGTGGCGAGGTTGCGCACCAGCGGGTCGGCGATGACCGCCGCGGTGTCGGCGAGGAGTGGATACTTGCGCTGCACGAGCTCGGAGCGCTCGAGCTCGGCCTCCCGGGTGCGCCCACCGATCAGGAGGCGGTCGCCCTCCTCCCGGAGGTATTCGAGGTTCGGGATGCGGCCGATGTCGACCAGGTGGCCGGCCGAGCCGAGGCGCAGCTTCAGGAGCGGCAGCAGGCTCTGGCCGCCGGAGAGCAC
>CAZIIB010000241.1:0-6170 GCA_964539125.1 uncultured Thermoanaerobaculia bacterium
TCCAGATACGCTTCAGCCAGATGAGATCCGATAAATCCGGCCCCGCCGGTAATAAGAACACGCATACGCACTCCTTTAACGAAAAATATTATATTTGAGGATCGCATAAATCGCCCGCAAGCCGTCTTTCCAGCCGATCTTCTTGCCCTCCTCGTAGGTCCGGCCGTGGTAGGAGATGCCGACCTCGTAGACCCGCCAGCGGCCGGCGGCCATCTTGGCCGTGATCTCCGGCTCGAAGCCGAAGCGGGCCTCCTCGATCGTCAGGCCGGCCAGGACCTCGCGCCGGAAGACCTTGTAGCAGGTCTCCATGTCCGAGAGGTTGAGGTTGGTGCAGGCGTTCGAGAGAAGGGTGAGGAAGCGGTTGCCCACGGAGTGCCAGAAGTAGAGCACGCGGTGGGCCTCGCTGCCGGCGAACCGGGAGCCGTAGACCACGTCCGCGTTGCCCTCGAGGATCGGCTGGAGCAGCCGTGGGTACTCTCCGGGGTCGTATTCGAGGTCGGCGTCCTGGATCAGGATCACCTCGCCGGTCGCTGCGGCGAACCCGGTGGCCAACGCCGCGCCCTTGCCCCGGTTCGTCTCGTGGGTGAGCACCCGCACGCCCTCCCGACCGCCGAGAGCGGCGAGGACGGCCGCGGTGCCGTCGGTCGAGGCGTCGTCGACGACGATGATCTCCTTGTCCACGCCCTCGATCGCCACCTCCCGCACCCGGGCAAGGAGCGCCTCCACCGTCGACGCCTCGTTGAAGACAGGTATCACCACCGAGAGCTTCACCGTCGCTCCTCCACAAACCGGAGATGCTACCAGCCCCGCTCGGCCTCGCCGGTTTTCCCTTCTCCCCGTCCCTCTGGTACTGCTGGCTCCAACGACCGATGCCGAGGAGTCCTACCCCGGAGGGCCGGTCTGATTGCATTCCCTCCCCGCACCTGCGATACTTTGTGCTCCAAGCAGTACCTCTCCACCCGACCCACCCCATCCAGCGAACCAACCAGGGAGCTGTTACCCCAATGACTGCATCTCCGTCCGACCCTCTACCCTTTCCCTCGCCTTCCGCCGCCGGCAAGGCGACCTCACCCGATCACCTGATCGCGCCCCACGGCGGCCGCCTGATCGACCCCATGATCGACGCCGACCGCGCCGCGGAGCTCAAGGCCGCATCTCGCGACTGGCCCTCCTGGGACCTGACGCCGCGCCAGCTTTGCGACCTCGAGCTGATTCTGAACGGCGGCTTCTCGCCCCTCGAAGGCTTCATGAGCCAGGCCGACTTCGAGTCGGTCGCCGAGTCCATGCGTCTTACCGACGGCACCCTCTGGCCGATGCCCATCACCCTCGACGTGACCGCCGAGGTGGCCCAGGGCCTCGAGCGGAGCAAGCCCCTCGTCCTGCGCGACCCCGAGGGCGTCATGCTCGCCGTCCTCCACGTCGACGACGTCTGGGAGATCGACCGCGAGGCCAAGGCGCAGTCGGTCTTCGGCACCCTCGACCACGCGCACCCCGGCGTCGCCCACATCTTCCGGCGGATGAACAACATGGGGGTCGGCGGCCGCCTCGAGGGCATCCAGCTCCCGGCGCACTACGACTTCCGCACCCTGCGCCGCACCCCGGCCGAGCTGCGCGCCCGCTTCGCCAAGCTCGGCTGGCACAAGGTGGTCGCGTTCCAGACCCGCAACCCCATGCACCGCGCCCACTTCGAGCTCACCTTGCGGGCCGCGCGCGACCTGGAGGCCAACCTCCTGATCCACCCGGTCGTGGGCATGACCAAGCCGGGCGACGTGGATCACTACACCCGGGTGCGCTGCTACCAGGCGCTGCTCGATCACTACCCGCAGCACACGGTCGACCTCTCCCTCCTGCCGCTGGCCATGCGCATGGGCGGGCCGCGCGAAGCGGTGTGGCACGCCATCATCCGCAAGAACTACGGCTGCACCCACTTCATCGTCGGCCGCGACCACGCGGGACCGGGCAACGACTCGCAGGGCAAGCCGTTCTACGGACCCTACGAGGCCCAGGAGCTGTTCCAGAAGCACGAGGCCGAGATCGGCGTCACCATGGTGCCCTTCAAGATGATGGTCTACGTAGAGGATCGGGACACCTACATGCCCATCGACGAAGTGCCCGAAGGCACCCGGACCCTCTCGATCTCGGGCACGGAGCTCCGCTCGCGCCTGGCCGAGGGCCGCGAGATCCCCGAGTGGTTCACCTTCCCGGAGGTGGCCGAGGAGCTGCGCCGCACCCACCCGCCGCGCGCGCGGCAGGGCTTCACGGTCTTCTTCACCGGCCTCTCGGGCGCCGGCAAGTCGACCCTCGCCAACGTGCTGCTGGTCAAGCTCCTCGAGATGGGGGGCCGGCCGGTGACGCTTCTCGACGGCGACATCGTGCGCAAGAACCTCTCCTCCGAGCTCGGCTTCTCGAAGGAGCACCGGGACATCAACATCCGCCGCATCGGGTTCGTCGCCTCGGAGATCACCAAGAACGGCGGCATCGCGCTGTGCGCGCCGATCGCGCCCTACGAGCGGGTGCGCCATGAGGTGCGCGAGACGATCGAGCCGGGTGGCGGCTTCGTCATGGTGCACGTGGCGACCCCCCTCGAGGTGTGCGAAGAGCGCGACCGCAAGGGCCTCTACGCCAAGGCGCGCCAGGGAATCATCAAAGAGTTCACCGGCATCTCGGACCCGTACGAGGAGCCCACGAGCTCGGAGCTCACCCTCGACACCACCGACCTGAGCCCCGAGGAGGCGGTGCAAAAGATCATCCTGCACCTGGAGCGGGAGGGCTATATCGGGGCTCAATAGATCGCCCCCGCAACCCCCCGACCCCCTTCCCACCCTCGCGGGGGGAAGGGGGCGCCACTGCCCCCGCCCGGATCGCCCCCGGGGCCTCCCCCTGTGCGCCGTGAGTTTCGCTATCATCGGCTGATGCCTGTCAGGTCCGGGTGGATCCGCGTGGCGGCGGCGCTCGCCGGCCTCGTCGTGGGAGGCGCGTGCCTCTGGAGCGCCCACCTCGTTCGCCGGGGGGTGGCGCACGATCTCGAGACCGCTGCCGGCCTGGGCCTCGACGCCCCTTCGCTGCCGGCGGAGCTCCGCCGGGCGGAAAGCGCGCCACGGGCCCGCCTCCGCCTGGCGCGGGCCCTCCTGACGGCCGCTCTAGACGAGCGAAACGACGTTCTCTCCGCCGAGAGCGCGGCTCCGAAGCGCCTCCACCGGCTCGACACCGCGAGCCGTCTGGCACGCTCGGTGCTCGACGCGCACCCGGCTTCCTGGGAGGCGGCCATGGTCGCCGGCGCCGCCACCTACCTTCGGTGGTCCGAGGCCCAGGATCCCCGCCTTCTCCAGGACTACCGGCGCTGGGAGAGCCCGCTCCTCTACGCCCTCGGCACGGCGCCCGACCGCAGGGTGCCGGCCCGCTACCTGGCGGCGGCGTATCTCGAGCTCTGGCCCGCTCTCTCGGCCGACAAGCGGGCCCTGACCCGCGACCTCCTGGCCGATGCCTTCCAGGACCGGGCGACCTTCGGGCGGCTGCTCGACTCGTGGCTCAACGTCGCCTCCGGCGCCGCAGCCCTGGCGCCGATCCCCGACCGGTCCTGGGCCTGGGCTTCGCTGCGTGCTCGGGCCGGCCGACGCGCCGACTGGACCGAGTACTGCGACGCCTGGCGGCGTGAGCGTGGCGCCCTCGCCCGGGAGCTTCGGGCGCGGCTGCGGGAAGCCCGCGATCTCTCCGCCGGCGGTGAGCTGGGCAAGGCGCGCAAGACGCTTCTCGGCATCCTCTCGGACGCGCCTGTGGACCGCGCCTTCGGCGAGATCGTGGAGCAGACCATGGAGCTCCTGCCCCACGGACCCCAGAACGGCACCCCCTTGGCCCCGGCGGTCCACTGGCTCGCCTGGGCCATGGCGCGGGACCTGACCGGCGGCGCCCAACCCCTCTCGCCGGCCACCCTCGCACGTCTCCGCCGCCTGGCGTTCCGCGAGAGCTCCGGCGACGAGGGCGGCCCCCTCGCGGCCTGGGTCGATCTCGCCGCGGACCGGCTGGAGCGAGCCGAGCGGCTCGAGGCCCGCAGCGTGGGCTCGTGGCAGGAGGAGTGGGCACCGTACTTCCTGCTCAAGGCGCGCTACCTCCAGGAGCGGGGTCGGATCGCAGAGGCCCGCCGGGCCCTCGCCCAGGTTCATCCGGACTGGCGGACCCACCCGGCGTACCTGCGTGCCGCGGCACAGCTCGGGAAGCCGGACGCCAAAGCGGGAGCGGCCGTTGGACCCGGTGCGGCCGTCGCCTCGCCGCCCTCCGCGGTGGCCACGCCCCTCGATTGGAGCTATTCCGGGGTGATCGCCCGGCTGGCGTTGCGCGTTCCGGCGACGGCGGGCGGCTTGCGGATCATGCTGGCGGAGATCCCCCCGAAAGGGGGAGCTCTGGCGATCCGTTGGGATGGCGAGACCGTGAGCTGCCGGCCCCTCGCTCCGGGTTCGCGTCGGATCGAGGTCCCCCTGGAGGCCACTCGCGGCCTTCACCAGATCGAGCTCGAGCTCCTGAACGGTGGTTCGCTCTACCCGGGGAGCGTGAAACTGCTGCCGCCGAGCCCAGCAGGGTGACCAGGGTGAAGGAGATCGCCGGGATCGTCAGGCCGAAGTCCAAAACCTCGTGAAAACCCACCGCGGCCAGCGCTCCGAGGGCCGCCAGCGCGGCCGCCCGGTCCTCGGTGCGGACTCCACCTCGAAGGATCCGGGAGAGCCGGACGAGGAGAGCGGCGAGCCAGAATAGCCCGAAGGCCACCCCGACGAGACCGGTGGTGACCAGGAGCTCCAGCGGGTCGTTGTGGGCGTGCCTCCAGGCGAGGGGAAGGCCGGCGGGCTGGACCAGCGGGAAGGAGTCGAAAAAGGTCCCCAACCCGGTGCCGAGGAGCGGGAACCGGCGCCAGAGGCCGAAGGAGGCCCGGTAGACCTCGAACCGCACGCTGCCGGAGACCTCGTATGTCGAGGTGGCGGCCAACCGCCCCACCGCCCCGCGGGTGCCGACGTAGTGCACGAGGGCCGCGCCGCCGGCGATCACGGCCACTCCTACCCCGACCAGCGCCAGGCGGCGCAGCCGCGGCGCCCCGCGCAGGCTTGCGGCCGCCAGCAGCAGCTGCACCAGGGCCCCTCCCGCGCCGGCCAGGAGCCCCGCTCGGGAGCCGGTGAACGCGAGGCCGGCGAACAGCGTGCACCAGACCAGGGCCGGCGCCGCGATCCAGGCGATCCGGACCTCCAGGCGCGCCGGCCTCGCCGCCCGCCGGAGCGACCACCATCCCCAGGCGAAGGTGACGGCGAGGGCGATCTCCAGGTACTCGGCGAAGTGGTTCGGGTTGATGAACGTGCCCCGCAAGCGGCCCGGGGAATGCACGACCACCCCGAGGAGATCCGCCCTCCCGGCGAGCCATCTCGGGCCGCCGTAGAGAAGCTCGACGAAGGCCGCTGCCAGGATGGCCCCGGCCACGATCCGCCGACCCGCCCGCGAGCTCCCTACCAGAGCCGCGGTCATGAGGGCGAGCGCCAGCGCGGCGAGCTCCCAGGCGATTCGCCGGCTGACCTCGGGAGCGAGGCTGAGAGCTGCAGACCCGGGAGCCTCTCCCCCCGCCCGGGCACCCGCCTCCGGGCTCGAGCCCTCCAGGGCCGCCGCCGACTCCGCCCGGAGCCGGAGGTGCTCCGGCGAGAGGGCCCCGACCAGGCCGGCCGGCCAGCCCAGGCTCTGCCCCCAACCCAGGAGCGCCAGGAGGAGAAGCGCCGCCGCCGGGACGGCGACCTTGCGGATCCTCTCCAGGTCCGGGGCGAGGAGGACCACCACGGCGAACGCCGCGGCGAAGCCGGCCTCCAGGACCGCCGCCGCCGTCGGCGTGACGCTGCCGAACCACCACGGAGCCACGAGGACGAGGAGCGCAGCCGGAGCCGCCATGACCAGCTCGCGATGCCGTATCATGCGCTCACCGGACGACATCTGGGGCCGCTCGGCTAGGGTTGCTTCCGGTCGGTGAGCTCGAATCACGGGGGGGCCATGCACCCAATCAGATCGATCAGATCAGTGAAGAACCTCGCACTCGTCGCCGCCTGCTTCCTGTTGGCCGCGGTCGCGCCGCGGCCGGCCCGAGGCCAGTTCGCGCAGTATACCCAGCCCGGCACGTATTCCAGAGGCGGCACCGGAGTCACCCGGAC
>CAZIIB010000242.1:0-3966 GCA_964539125.1 uncultured Thermoanaerobaculia bacterium
GGCAGGTGGCAGGTTCTTGGAGGTTGGAAGCCGGTGTAGCGTGCCAGGGAGTTAGAGGCGACGGCCGTCACAGGAAGTGGACCTCTTGCCGCTTGCCGACCTTGCACAGGTAGTCCAAGAGGACACGGATGTCGTCGCCCGTCAGCTCGGAGGCACTGAGGTGGCGTACAAGCACATCCTCGTACTCCAGCACCAGAGGAACCGAGAGGGCAATTTCGAAGTCCCCACGGCCGAGCCACCTCTATTCACGTGGCACGTCGCTCGCGTCGCTCGCGGGAGGCAGGGGTGCCTCGGCCCGGTGTGCTAGCTTTTCGATGTGGCGACCCTCCCTCAGAGAACCCTCTCGCGGGACACGACTCCCGATGCGGAAGCCGTGCAGTTGGACATCTTTCGGAAGATGTCCCCACGGCGCAAGCTCCAGGTCATGGAGGAGGCGAATCGGAACGCTCGGGAGATGGCCCTCGCGGGCCTGCGCCTCCGGCATCCCGACGCCGACGAGGAGGAGCTGTTCCGTCGCCTGATGGACCTGACCCTGGGCGAGGAGCTGGCGGAGCGCGTCTTCGGCCCGCTGCACGAGGGCGAGGAACGGTGAGCGGCCGGGACGCGGGATCGGACGAAGCGCTTTCCGCCGTCCTCACCGCCATCGAAGACCTCGGACTGCGGTATCACCTCGGCGGGTCGTACTCGAGCACGATCCACGGCGTGCCACGCCAGACGCTCGATGCGGATATCGTGGTGGATCTTCCCGCGTCCCTCGTCTCGTCACTTGCCGAGCGGCTCCGCTCGCGGTTCTACGTCGACGAAGAGCGCATGCGTCACGCGGTCGAGCGCAAGACGAGCGTCAACGCCATCGACCTGACGTCGGGCTTCAAGATCGACCTGTTCATCAAAGGCGACGGGGAGTTCGACGAGCTCGAGCTGCGCCGGAGTGTGATGGCCGAGCTCCCCGAGCCAGGCGGTCGCCGTGTGCCGGTCAAGAGCGCCGAAGACATCGTGCTCCGCAAGCTCCAGTGGTTCAAGGAGGGCGGTGAAGTCTCCGATCGCCAGTGGAACGATGTCTTGGGGATCTTGAGAGTCCAGGGAGATCGGCTGGACGCCGCCTATCTCGACACGTGGGCCGTAGACCTCGGTGTCGAAGAGCTCTTGGCAAGAGTCCGCACAGGCGCTTCTTGAACTGCGGGCGCCGAGCGAGCTCCAAGGAAGGTCGAGGCGAGGGGCTCAGAACCGCGAACGAGCGATCCCCGTCACCGCCCGGGCGCGGGCACGTGCTGATCGAACATGATCTGGTTGCCGTCGGGGTCCTCCAGCACGATGTGACCGATGGTGACGTCCCCGTTCTGGAGGACCTGCCAGTTCTGCCCGAGATCGCCGCCCACCGGCTCGAACCCGAGCTTGGCGTAGAACGCGCGGGAGGCGGCGCAGCCCGAGATGCGGCGGCTTCGGGTCCGGGGATTCCAGGTTGTTCGGTTAGTGGCGAAGAAGCACCAACGCACCGGCCGCCAGGAGCAGGGCGAGCAGGGCGAGGCCGGCGGGGCCCAGGGCGGGGACCTCGGTGATCGCGAGCACCGCGAAGTCGAACGTCGAGTCGGTGCCGCCGTTGAGCTTGTTGCCGGCCGGGTCGGTGATCGAGGTCGTGCCGCAGACGAAGAGGCGGTAGGTGCCCGCCGGGAGCGGGCCGCCGAGGGACACCGTGGCGGTAAGGCTCATGCTGTCGTAGATGACGCCGGCGACCGGCACCTGGGCGTCGTCCGTGACCACGCCACCCAAGCACGACGTTGTGTCGAAGGTGCCGTTGGTCCCCGCTTCGACCAGCAGGTAGTTGGCGGGATTGGTGACGTCGTTGGGATCGCTGGTGCCGCGCGGGTTCACCACCGGCTCGCTGAAGGTGACCGTGAAGCTCGGGGGACCGGGGGCGACGTAGGTCGGCTGCAGGCTCGTCGCGACGACCGTGGGCCCTGCGATGTCGTAGGTGACCGTATTGTCGGTGCTGGTCGAGGCTGCGTTGCCGTTGAGGGCGACGTCCGTGAGCTGATCCGCCGCGATCGAGGCGATGACCGTGCCCGAGGCCGTCATCCCGGAGACCGCGAGATCGAAGGTGGTGCCGTCGTTGGGCGCGACCTGTGTGATGGTCGCCGCGAGCGTTCCCGTGGCCGTGCCGCCCAGGGTCACGTCCGAGCCCGTGAAGCTCCCGGTGTCGATGGCCTCGCTGAAGGTGGCGGTGAAGTGGATCGGGGAGGTGGCGGTGGGGTCGGCCTGGCTCGCCGCCTGCTCGACGGTCACCGTCGGCGCCGTGGTGTCGACCTCGTAGGCGCCGATGTCGCAATGGGCGACGTTGTCGCCGTCGCCGTCCTGCGGCCGGGGAGCGCCCCGCTGATCGGTCGCCGGGCAGGAGCCGTCGTCGCCGGCGTCGATCGCCGAGCTCATCGCGCCCAGGGCCATCGTCTCGGTGTCGCCGCCGTTGTCCTGGAGCGGCCCCAGGTTGGGGTCGGCGGTGACGAGGTTGGTGCAGCTCGCCCCCGTGGGGCAGCTCGCCACGACGCTGTGGTCGAGCGTCGCCGTTGCTGCAGTGGGGATGGCGAACTCGATCTCGGGCGCCGAGTCGCCCCAGAGGATGGCGTTGGCGAGGCTCGCAGTGATGGTGCCAGGAGGTGAGCCCGGGTAGGCGTCGGTGTAGATCGCGCCGCCGCCGAGGCTGGCGGAGTTGCCGCTGAAGGTGACGTTGGTGAAGCTCGGGCTGCTCGTGCCGCCGTCGCTGTAGATGCTGATGGCGCCGCCGCCGCCGCCACCTGCGCTGTTGCCGCTGAAGGTGACGTTGGTGAAGCTCGGGCTGCTCGTGGCTTGAGCACCTACATAGTTGGAGATCGCGCCACCGTAGCTAGCGGAGTTGCCGGAGAAGGTGACGTTGGTGAAGCTCGGGCTGATCGTGCCGTCGTTGGTGGTGTAGTTTGCGATCGCGCCGCCCTCGTCTGTGGCGCTGTTGCCGCTGAACGTGAGGTCGGAGAGCGTCGGGCTGCACTCGAAGCCCGAGCCGTCGCAGTAGAGTCCCCCGCCATCGTAATCGGGGAAGCCACCGTTCGCCTCGCCTCCGGTAACCGTGAAGCCGTCGAGGACGGTGGTCGCGGTGATCGGCGTTCCGCCAGTGCCGTCCAGGTACACCACGTGGTAGCTGTTGGCGCCCTGGATGTCCGCGGTGGTCTCGTCGATGTGGTTGCCGTCCGAATTCGTGTCGTCGCCGTCGATGTCGCCCGAGAGGATCGTCACGTTCGCTCCCGGGTCGCGCTCGCCGAGGAGTGTCTCCGTGCCCGCGAAGCCGCCGTAGACGGCGACGCCGGGCGGCACGGCGAAGCTGATCGTCACATCCATCGTGGTGGTCGGCTTGTAGACGCCGGCCTCCACCCACACCTCGTCGCCGCTCGCCGCGACGCCCAGGGCCGTCTGGAGGGTGCACGCGCTGCCCCAACTGGCGCAGGAGCCGCTCGTGGCACCGCCGCTGGGGATCGCGTAGCGCGTCGTGGCCGATGCGGCCTGCGCGGAGAGGAGGGCGAAGGCCGCGAGGGCCAGAGAGGTTCCTACGGCGAGGGAGCGACGGCGCAGCGTCTTCATGTCCAGCCTCCGGGTTCGGGTCGTGATCCCACCTGTCTCCGCCCGGACCGCAGATCGAGGCAACGGGCTACCTTTCCGGAGCCCTCCCACCGACGTCGTGCCTCCGTGGCTTGGACTTGGGTCGTTCCGAGGCTAGCCAAGGTCCACGGCCAAGGCAAGTAGCTGTGGAGCGATCGCTTCCGCAGCTCCAGGGCTCTCGTGGCTGCTAGGCTCGGCCTGGCCTCTCAGCTCACCGAAGAACCAGGAGACTCCCCATGCGAACCACCACGCTCGTGCTCTGTCTCGTCCTCTCGGCCTCGTCCCTCGCGGCGCAGGACTTCGCCGTGAAGCGACTCGACGCCTCGCCACGCCATCACGAGTGGG
>CAZIIB010000242.1:4066-6148 GCA_964539125.1 uncultured Thermoanaerobaculia bacterium
GGGGCGGCTCGCAGGCCTTCCGCTTCGCCACCCGCGCTCCCGGTCTGGCCGCCACCCTGGTCTTCTACGGCACCGCCCCGGACGACGCCGCGAGCCTGGCCGCCATCTCCGCGCCGGTATACGGCTTCTACGGCGAGATGGACGACCGGATCGGCGCCACGATCCCCGGCACCACCGAGTGGATGAAGGCGGCGGGCAAGACCTATGAGCCCGTGACCTACGCCGGCGCCGGGCACGCCTTCATGCGCCGGGGCGAGGAGCCCGACGCCCCGCCGGAGCTCGGCAAGGCGCGGGACGACGCCTGGGCTCGGCTCCAGGGCATCCTCGCCGGGATCAAATAGCCAGGCTCGCCCGCGCGCCTCCGCCCCTACCACTGGAAGGCGTAGGAAACCTTGGTGAAGAGGGTGCGGTCTACGGGCTGGAGGTCGCCGGAGGGGTCCTGCTGCCGGTCGTCGGCGTAGCCGACGAAGAGCACCGTCTGCCAGTTGAGCCGGTAGGCGAAGAGGGCCGAGCCGTTGAACGAGCCGCTCCGGGCCGGCGCCGTGAAGGTGTAGACCTCGGGATCGCGGTCGACGTCCAGGCGCTCGCCGATGAGCCGCAGGAAGGCCCTCGCGCTGAAGTTGTAGGTCGCCTTGAGGCGTGCGATCTGCGCCCTGAACAGGCGCTGCTCGCGGCCGCCCACGGGGACGTCGAGCCACTGGCGCTGGGCGCTCCAGTCCAGCGCCAGGTGATCGGTGGGCTTGATCGTGCCGTAGAGCTCCAGGTAGCCGCCCTTGCCCTGCCGGCGGTTGGCGAAATCGATGTCGTCGCCGAGGGCGCCGTCGAGGCCGATGCGCGAGAACCGGCGGCCGGGATCGATCTGCGCGTAGTAGGTGACCCGGCTGCGCTCGAGCACCCGGTCGCCGACGCGGAGCTCCTCGCGGAACGCGAGCTGGACGCCGCCCACCAGGTTGTGCACTCCCTGGAGCTCGACCCCCGGATTGGTCTGGCGCTGGATCAGGTCGCCGTTCGGCGCCTCGAGGTAGCGCACGATGGCGTAGGGCTGCACACGGCGAAAGACGCCGCTCTGGGGATAGAAGTTGCGGTAGAGGGCGAAGCGCCCGAGGCGATAGCCGACCTGGGGCACGAACCCCTGGTCGGCCCGGAAGTCCTCGCCCACGTCCCGGTAGGTCGCCCGCCAGGTCCAGTCGCGCGCGGTGTGCAGCCATGCCAGGCTCCCGGCGTGAGAGGTCAGGCGCCGGCCGTCCCAGGTCGGGTAGAGATCGGGACGATCCGGGGACTCGGTGTCGCTGACCAGGAGCTGCCCCGTGACCTGGTCGGTCTCGCTGCCGTGCCAGAGGAAGTCGGGGCCGATCACCCGGTTGTAACCGCCTCCCTCGTCCTGTCGTGCAGTGACCAGCAGGCCGGCGAACGACCCGCCGAAGTCGCGGCGGGCCCGTCCGATGAAGACGTCGGAGGCGAAGTCCTGAAGCGCCAGGTCCGAGCCGGTCGGCCCCGGCACGACCACGCTGCCGCCTCCCTGGTCACGGGTCAGCAGCGCCGTGAACGTCGTGGCGCCGAGCTTGCCCGTGTCGCGCAGTCCCCACTTCGGGTCGGTGATCGTCCGCGTGTAGACCGCCTCGATCGGCGTGTCGAACAGGTCGACGCCCTCGAGGAAGAACGGTCGCTTCTCGGGGTAGAAGAGCGCGAACTGGTTGTTGACCGCGATCTGGCCGACGTCGGACTCGACCTGCGAGAAGTCGGGGTTGAGGGTCACGTCGAGGGCGTTGCTCGCCGCCGGCGTCCACTTGAGGTCGACGCCCAGGTCTCCCTGGACGTCTCCTTGTTCGAGGGAGCTCCCGGGGCCGCCAGCCGCCACGTCGTCGCGGTGCGCGGTGAGGAACGGAGCCGCCACCCAGTGCCCGCCCGCCGGCAGGTCGGTCAGCCCGGTGAGCTCCCGGGCGCGGCAGATCCAGCAGTTCGACCCGCGAGGGATGGGGCTGCTGTGGAGGAAGTAGCGCTGGTCCCGGGGATAGTTGCGCCAGACGAGGATCCCCCAGTGGATCTCGGCCTGCTTGGGATAGCGCAGCGAGGAGAACGGGA
>CAZIIB010000243.1:0-6094 GCA_964539125.1 uncultured Thermoanaerobaculia bacterium
CCGACTCACCAGCACACGCAGGTCGTGCAGCGCCTCGACGAGCTGCTCGGGCGGGTAGGGCTGGAGGTTGCCCACGAAGATCTTCGGGTGGCGGGTCCGGGACATGTTCTCCCCGTCGAGCTCGATCTCCTCGAAGAGCTTCTCACCGGGGCGCGCGCCGGTGAAGGCGATCTCGATGTCCTCGCCCGGCGTGAAACCCGAGAGCCGGATCAACTGTTTGGCGAGCTCCAGGATCGACACCGGCTCGCCCATGTCGAGGACGAAGATCTCCCCGCCGGCGGCCATGGCACCGGCCTGCAGCACGAGCTGCGATGCCTCGGGGATGGTCATGAAGAACCGGCGCATCTCGGGATCGGTCACGGTCACCGGGCCACCGCGGGCGATCTGGTCGCGGAAAATGGGAATCACCGAGCCCGCCGAGCCCAGGACGTTGCCGAACCTCACCGCCCCGAAGCGGGTGGAGGGGAAGCGGCGGTCCAGATCCTGGATCACCAGCTCGGCCAGGCGCTTCGACGCGCCCATGACCGAGCTCGGGCGCACCGCCTTGTCCGTGGAGATGAGCACGAAGGACTCGACTCCGGCCTCGCCCGAGAGCCGCGCGATGGTCTCGGTGCCCAACACGTTGTTGCGCACGGCCTCGGCGGGGCTGCGCTCCATCAGGGGCACGTGCTTGTGGGCGGCGGCGTGGAACACCACCTCCGGGGTTCCCTGCTCGAAGACCGTGCGCAACCTCTCCTCGCTGCCGACGTCGCCGACCAGAGGGACGATCTTCAGGCCGGGCCATAGCCGGTTGAGCTCCCGATCGATCTCGAACAGCGCGAACTCGGCCCGCTCGTAGAGCAGCAGGTGGGAAGGGCGGAAGCGAGCGATCTGCCGGGCGAGCTCGGAGCCGATCGATCCCCCGGCGCCGGTGACCATCACGCTGCGGCCGGTGAGGAAGCGCTCGATCTGCTCCTCGTCCAGACGCACCGGGTCGCGCCCCAGGAGATCCTCCATCTCGACGTCGCGGAAGCGGCTGATCCCCACCTTGCCCTGGAGCACCTCGTAGAGGCCCGGAATCGCCCGGACCTTCAGGCGGGCCCGCTGGCAGATCTCGACGATCCTCCGAATGGTGCGGGCTTCCACGTCGGCGATGGTGACCACCGCCTGGTCCAGCTCCAGCTCCCGGGCGAGGCGCGGCAGGTCGCGGGTGGTTCCCACGACTCGCAGGCCCTGGATCACCATGCTCTGCTTGAGCGGGTCGTCATCCAGGAACCCCACGGGCTCGATGTCCATGTCGCCTCGCCCCTGAATCTCCCGCACCGCCAGCACGCCGGCGCGTCCGGCGCCGATCAGCACGGTACGCTTGCGCCGGCCGTCGCCGGGCCGGAGCCGGGCCTTCGAGGCTCGCTCGAACCGCTCGTAGATCGCGCGCCGCACGACCCGCAGCGCCACCAGCCCACCGAAGGCCAGTATCGGGTCGCTGGTCACGACCGACAGGGGGATGCGCCAGGCGTCGTGGCTGTCGGGTACGAGCAGACGAAGCAGGAGGAGGGGGAAGGTGGAGTAGAGGGCCGCCCGTCCGAAGGTGCCCAGCTCCTTCATGCTGACGTAGCGCCACACGAAGGTGTAGATGCCGGTCAGGACCAGGGCCACGAACTGGACCATCACCACGACCGGGAGCTGGATCAGGGCCCGTTCCCGATAGGCGGGGGGGATGTCGAAGTCGAAGCGGAGCAGGTAGGCCAGGCCGAAAGCCGCCATCAGGACCGTCAGGTCCAGCGCGAACTGGACCCGTCGGGTGAACAGCCCCGAGGGAACCCACCGCGGCAGGTGCTGGTTCTTCTCCGGCTCGTCCAACGGTTCCGACACCAAGGCCATCCTCTCGCGGGGACCGCCAGTCTACCCGAAGTTCCGGCAGGACGGAGACCGGGGAGGCCGCCGGGTGGCGGGCTCGAGGACCTCGCCGGTCGCCCCCCGTCGAGTCGGCGTGTTCTTCAAGACGCCGCCTGCCGGGCCAACGATTCCACCCGTTCCCGGGCCGCGCCCCAAGGCCCGTCCCCGCCCGGGGACTCGACGGAGAGGGCCTCCAACGCTTCCAGGGCGCGTGCGCAGTGTCCGCGGGCGGTGGGCAGAGCGCCCAGGCGGAGGGAGCTCTCCGCCGCCTTCTCCGAGAACGCCACCGCTCGCTCCCACGATCGGCCTTGGAACGTGTGGTAGGCGAGGGTTTCGCTGCGCCATCTCGAGGACGCCAGGGTCTCGCTCTCCTCGAGCACGTCGGCCACGCGGCGGTGCAGCACCGGCCGGCGCGCCGGATCGACCGACAGGTAGACGGCCTCCCGAAGGGCGGGGTGGGAAAACTCGAACCTCCCGTGGCGTGGACCGGACGCCCACAGGCTGATGTCCCGCTCCCTGCGGCTGTCGGCCCAGTAGCCCAGGCGGAGGCGGCCCATCCAGCGCTCCAGGAGGACTCGGATCCCGGCCTCGACGACCGCGCCGTCCTCGTGCTCCGCCCGCGCCAGGAACTCGGCGTCGAACTCCGGCCCGGCGACCGCGGCCAGGGTCAAGAGGCGGCGCGCGGAGGTGGGCAATCCCGCCAATCGGCCCTGGACGAGCTCGGTGAGGCTCCGGCCGATCTCTCCGGGGTCGGGCGGCGAGCCGAGGGCCCACGAGCCGTCGGAGAGCTCCACCAGGTACCCTGTGTCCCACAGGGAGTTGATGGTCTCGGTGAGGGTCAGCGGGAGCCCCTCGCTCTCCGCGAGCATCCCGGCCAGCCGCAGCCCGGCCTCTCCCGGCACCAGAGCTTCGGCGATCTTCCCGACCTCCGCCGCCCCGAGCCGCTCGAGGCGGACGGTCTCCGCCCCTTCGAAGAATCCGGGGAGGCCGGCCGGTTCGCCGCCCTCCGGCGCGAGCGTCCAGGTGGCGACGATCCAGACCGGCTGGCCTTCGAGGCGCCCCTGGAGCGAGCCCAGGAGCTCGAGGCTCGAAGGGTCGGCGGCGTGGAGGTCGTCGAGGAAGAGGACCACCGGCCGTCGCTTTCCGTCCTCTTGCAGCTCGAGCGAGCGCAGCGCCTTGGCCACCGATTCGAAGAGTCGTTCCTGCCCTCCCGAGGAGGAAATCCGGAGATGGGGGCCGGGCTGCAGGTCGTCGAGGGCCGGGATCAGGAGCGCCAGCTCGGCCAGGGTTTCGCGATCGAGGCTGGCCAGCAACCTGTCGGCCACCTCCACCTCGTGGGTGACTCCGCTCTCCAGCGCCTGGGCGATGCCGAAGTAGGGGATGAGCGGAGCCCGCTCGTGGTAGCGGCCTTGGAGGACTAGGGGCGGCGGTTCCCCGGTGGTCTCGTGGAGGAAGGTCTTGACCAGCCGGGTCTTGCCCACGCCCGCTTCGCCGGTCACCAGCGTGAGCCTTGCCCGGGACGCGGTGACCGCTGTCCAGGTCTCGCGCAGACGGGAGAGCGCGGCTTCGCGTCCCACGAGGGGAACCAGCGGACCCACCGGCTCCGCCCGTTCGCCGATCTCCCGGCCCGGCAGCTCCTCGTCGAGGATCGCCCGGTACTCCTCCCGGGTCGCCTCGACCGGTGCGACCCCCAGCTCCTCCGCCAGCAGGCGCTCGAGCTCGTGATACTCGGCGATCGCCCGGCTGCGCCGTCCCGAGAACGCATGGAGGCGCATCAGCTTGCGACGCGCCTCCTCGGAGAGGGGGTCGATGTGGACCAGGCGTCGTCCGTACTCGATCCCCAGCGAGTAGGTGCCGTGTTCGAGGTGATGGTCCATGAGCCGGAGCAGGGCGTCGATGGCCCCTTCCCGGAGCCGCTCCTGCTCGGCGGTCAGCCACTCTTCGAACTCGAGGGCGTCGCTGACGTGGAACCCGGCGAGGAAATCGCCTTCATAGAGCCGGGCGGCCGCCGCCAGGGCCGGCACGTCCACGCCGTCCTTTCCCTCCCGGGCCTGCGCCAGCGCCGCCTCGAAGGCGTCCACGTCGAGCCAGACCTCGGGCGTCCGGCGCAGGGTGACCTCCTGGCGCGAGACCTCCAGGAGCTCTCCTTCCTCGCCGAGACCTTCGAGGAGCTGTCGCAGGTTGTAAATCGCTTGCCGGAGGTTGCGACGGGCCGTTTCGTCGCTCTCCTCCGGCCAGAGCAGCGCCGCCAGGTGATCCCTGCTGAACGAGCGGCGGTGCGCGACTCCCAGGTAGGCCAGGAGCCCCCGCACCTTCTGCGACTCGAACCCGCCGACGGCCCCACCGTCCCGCAAGGCGCGGAACCCCCCGAGGAGGCGGATCTCGAGTCGAAACTCGGCCATGATGGACGTTCCTCGCGCCGGACGCTGGTGGGAGCTACGGGCTTCGGACATCACGCCGTCTTCGCATCAGCCAATCTTCTACTTCGACGCACTGACGTTCCGCTGACGATGATAGCGGATCTTGGTTTTCCGAGTGGGGACGCCACGGGCTAACCGTCTGGCTCCAGGGAGTTTCCGAGGAAACGTCGATGCCCGAGCGATCGCAGGAGACCCGAGCTCCCCGCCGCCCCAACCGGTCCTTCCTGGTCCGCCTCTGGCGGGAACGGAACCCGGAGCTCGGAGCCGCGGACTCTCTGCGCGGCTTCGTCCGGGATCTGCGGACCGGCGAAGAGCTCTACCTGGCGTCTCCGGCCGAAGAGCTCGTCCCTCTGCTCGCCGGGCGGATCGAGGCCGAGAGCGAGAACCCGGCCGACGCGAGCGAAACGGCTTGAGCGGCGAGATGCCGGGAGCCGAGGGGCGACTCGCCGGCGCACTGACGTTTGGCTGACGAAGACCCAGGACACTTGAACGTACCGAGGGCGGCTCCCCGAAAGACCACGTGGGCAGCGAGTCCCCGGGACGCGAGGAGGCAGGCCATGAAGCGACGAAACGTCCAGATGCAAGCTCTCAGCACTCTCTTGTTCCTCCTTTTGGGAACCATCGCCATGAGCGCCCCGGCGTCCGGAGAGACCCCGGAGGTCATGAATCAGATCGACGAGCAGATCGGCCAGTGGCTCGAGGAGCTGTCGGCCGGCGCCGACGCCGCCGCGCTCGGCCAGCGTTCGGCGCGGCTGCCCGCGGCTCCGAGGCTCGTGGTGAAGGCTGCCTCCGGGTACACCTGCCTGCCGACGTGCGCCGTCAACGACGGCAAGTTCCTCTCCGTCGCCGGGATCGATCTCCAGACCCTGTCCGACGACGCCGTCCTGCTGCAGATCCTCGTGCCGGCGGGCGAGTCGAGCTTCCAGCTCGGGATCTTCGATGGAGACTCCGGCGGCGCCTGGGACCTGACCGGTGGCAGCGGACAGGGTGTCCCGCTCCTCTACACGCTGGTCGCCGATGGGGACGGCGATGGGAGTGGCCCGATCGTCTGGCAGGCCAATGGCGCGACCCTCTCGAACAACGCGTGGGACGATTTCACCGTCACCACCACCTCGGTGGCCGAGGCACCCTCGGGTATCCATCGCTACCTCCTGCGCGCCGAATCCACGAACTTCGGAGCTTCCAACAACTGGTCGAACTTCAAGGTGCGGACGACCGGCACGCTCACCACCTCCGTGACGGTGACCCCGGTGGCCCTGGCCTTCACCGGCCCGCTCTTCTCCGGCAACGAGGGCTACATCCTCTATCCCAACGCCGGCATGGGCGACTTCACGACCACCACCTACGACGGAGAGTGGAGGTTCTTCCTCGACATGTTCTCCACGCCCGCGAAGGTCGAGCTCTGGGACGGCGACTTCGACCGGGGCGCGGCGGGCCAGCCGGCGACCTACGACACCGATGATCCCGACACCCCGGGCGCGCCGTTCATGCCGGCGTGGGCCAGCCCGGCCGCCTCGCGGCCCGAAGGCGTGGCCTACGTACTGGCCTGCGGCTCGGAGAGGTCCCAAACCGGCTGTCCGGCGGACGATCGCGCTCCCAACACCCTCTTCCGCCGCTCGCCGAGCATCGAGTACTCGGTGATCGCGCCGGACGGCAGGGTCTGGCGCAATGACAACCCCTCCGGCAACCGGGAGTGGGAACAGTTCATGATCTCCACCGATCCCTTCGCCCGCTCGGCGATGGACTACCACGCCGACAGCCTGCCGGCCGGGATCTACGAGGTGCGGGCCGAGGGCGTA
>CAZIIB010000244.1:0-6068 GCA_964539125.1 uncultured Thermoanaerobaculia bacterium
CAGGTCCGCGAGATCTCGGCGACCGGCGGCGCGGCCCTCGGGCGGCAGCTCGAGCCGCACGAGGCGGCCGGCGGGAGCGCTCACGGCGGCCCGGCGGGCGAACAGGCTCGCCAGGGCGGGCTCATCCCCCGCGGGCGGCCCGTCGGCGAGCGCGCCGCGCAGCGCCGCCGCGCCGGTGGCGACGGCGAGCAGGCCCGCGACGAGAACCGCGCGCCCGCGCGTCACGCGCCCCCCGGCGGTGACTTCCGGAAGACGAATCGCTGGTAGGCCAGCGACACGAGCACGAGGGAGACCGCGAGACCGGCCAGCGACGCCACGCGGTAGAGGTCCTCGAGCCCCGAGAGATCGAACAAGAACAGCTTGACCACGGCGACGGCGAGCAGGCCCAGGCCCACCGCGCGCAGGCCCCGGCCGTGGCGCCAGATGCCCAGCGCCAGGAGGACGAGGGCATAGAGGGCCCAGGCCAGCGACAGCGTCAAGTCGCGGGCCATCCGTCCGGAGGCGGCGAGCGCCAGGTGCCGGGCCGGAGCGAAGAGGTCGAAGACGGTCAGGTCGATCCAGACGAAGACCACCGCGATGGCCGCCGCCCCACAGAGGATCGCACCCCACGGCCGGCCGCGCCCGTAGACGGTCTGCTCGAAAGGCCGGGCCCGGATCACCTCCAGCCCGGACAGGAGCGACGAGGCGCCCACCAGGCAGGCCGCCGGCACCAGGTAGGTGTAGAGAAGCCAGTTCCAGATCGGCAGGCCGGTGTGGGCGTGGTACCCGACGACGGCGGGGTTGGCCACCAGGCGGACGGTGACCGCCGCCAGGAGCGCCAGGCCGAATCCCTTGAGCCCCGGGTGGTCGAGGCGTCGCCAGAGGGCGACGACGGCCACCCCCTCGAGAGCCCAGCCCAAGGTGATCCACTCCCGGTCGAGCTGCAGGGGGATGGCCAGGGCCGCGAAGCCCAGGGCCACCGCGCCGAACCAGGCGAGCCAGCGGCGGCGACGGGGATCGGCGCTCTCCCAGGAAGCGGTCACCCGCCAGCAGGCGGCGAGGGCGAGAGCGCCCAGGAGCACCGGGAGGAGCCCGATGGCTTCCGGTCCGAAGCGCACCAGCCAGAGCCGCCGGAGCGCCGGGAACCAGGCCGGCCCGGCGAGGGCGGCGGCGATCCAGGCCGCGGGCTCGCCGTCCAGCCGCCGGCGCGCGGCGAAGGGCCAGGTGGCGAAGAGGACGACGGCGGTGCCCAGCCCGAGGAGCCCGGCGGTGGCCGTCGCCGTCGCGCCCGGAGCCCTCACGAGGTCGAACGATTGCTCGGTCCACGACCAGTGCGCCACGGCCGCAAGCGCAGCCGCCGCGGCGTAGAGGCCGCCCGAGGGAGCCCGGGTGGCCGCGAGCACGGCGAGCAGCGCGAGGGTCAGAGTGAGGCCGAGGAAGAACCAGGGGGAGAGCTCGGTCCCGAACCGAGCCTCGATCGCCAGGACCGCGAGGGCGGCGAGGGGGAGGCCCGCCGCCGCCGGCTCGGCCCATGGGTAGCCGCCCGCGCGCGCCGGGGCCCGGGCGAGCCGGAGGGCCAGGACCTGGAGAGAGACGGCCGCCGCCACCAGGAGGCCGAAGTAGACCGCGGCTGGCGGGACGTAGGAGGCGCCGGCGTGAGCGAGGTGGACGAGCCCGAAGGCCAGGCCCACGACCGCCGCGGCGGCCACCGGCCGGCGCTCGACGCCGGGCGCGACGCCCTGTCGCACCAGCAGGCCGCCGAGCACCAGCCAGCCGACCAGCCAGGGGGTGAGGGTGTCGAGCCCGCCGCCGATCACCGGGCGGATGACGAGCAGGATCAGGAAGCCGCCGGCGGTGATCAGAGGGCCGGCCGAGAGCCCGTCGCGCCCGCGACGGAGGTCGAGCTCGGAGACGACGTGGAAGGCCGACGAAAGGGCGAGGGCGATCGCCACCGTCTCCCATCCCAGCCCCCGCGCATCGACGGTCCGCAGGACCCAGACTCCCACCACCGCCAGGGCCGCCGCGCCGGTGCCGGTGCCGAGCCCCAGAGGCAGCTCCGCTTCCGCGCTCAGCCGGCGGCTCCGGTCGAGGGCCTGGGCGGCGACCGAGAGGACCAGCATCAGGGCCGCCGCGCCCCAGAGGTGGGCCCCGAGGTCGGCGCGGATGGCGAGGTCGAGGGCGAAGGCGAAGGGGAGGAGGATGGCGCCGGCCCGGGTCCATGCCTGGATCCAGGGGGAGGTCTCGTCCTCGGCCGCTCCGCCCTCGGGGCCGCGGGCTCCGCGGGCTCCCGCGGCGGCGAAGAGAGCGGCGAAGACCAGCAGGATGCCGAGGGCGAGCGGCAGCTCACCGGGCTTCATGCCGGTGAGGATCCAGAGAGCCTCGTAGCCGGCGGTCGCGAGAAGCCCCAGCGGGGCGAGGAGTGGCCACCGCCGTCGGCGGGCGAGAACCAGGAGGCCGGCGTTGAGCAGCAGGAGATAGCCGAAGAGGCCCAGGGGCCGGTCGGCGCCCGAGGCGACCAGGAGAGGCGTGGCGAAGCCCCCCACCAGACCGAGAAGCGCCACCACCAGGCTCCGGTGACGCCAGGCGAGGAGCCCTGCCGCCAGCGTCACCAGCACCATCAGGGCGAAGGCGAGCGCCGCGGGGATCAGGGCATAGAGCACCCGCGCCGCCCAGACCGCGCCGTAGAGCACCACCACGCCGCCTCCCGCCAGGCCGTTGGCCGTCGGCTCGTAGCCGCGGTGGCGGAGGACCTCCGAGGCGATCAGGGTGCCCAGCCCGGCGAGGATCGCGATGGCCACCCGCACCGGCGGCGCGAGCCAGCCGGCCTCGACCGCGAAGCGGACGAAGTAGAGACCCGCCAGGGCGAACAGGACGCCCGCCAGGAGCGCGGCGCCGCGCACCCCGAGCCAGCGCTCCCACTCGATGGCGGGCCGGCGAGGAACCGGCGGCGGCGCTTCCGGCGGCTCCGCGGAACCGCCGGACGGTGGCCGTGGGGTCGTAGGCGGCGGGGAAGGGGCCTCGGAGCGTTCCACCCGCAGGTCCGACCGGGCGGATGGGGGCGTCTCCGGGGCCTGGCGGGCCGGGGGCGCCGGCCCGACGGGCCCGGCCGCCTCGACCGCAGGGAGAGGAACCGGCGGCGGCTCCGGCGCGGCGGGGAGGTCCGTGGCCGGGCCTTCCACCGGCCTCCGCGCGATACTCCTCCCGAGGCGGGCCAGCTCGAGCTCGATCTCCGCCAGGCGGCTGTCGGTCCGGCGCGAGCGACGGGCGAGCCAGACGACCGCGATCGTCGGCCCCAGGAGGAGGGCCAGGAGAGCCAGAGTCAGGAAGGCGTAGAAGCACTCCATGTCGCGTCCGCCCGGGGCGGCCTTTCGGCGGGTGGTCGAGGCGATCCTACCAGTCCGGGACCCAGGGGGCTCGGTTGTTTCGGCCGGGCGGGACAGCCGCCCCGGAGCCTCGGCCTCTGGCGTATCATGAGGCGGCTTCCGGACCGCACGCCACGCTCGAGGATCTCGACATGCGTCCTTTCTCTCGCCGACTCCGAGCCACCGTCACTCTGCTCACCCTGGCGGCCTTCCTCGCCTCCTGCGCCAGCACCCAGCTCGCGCCGATCTCGGCGGCCGGCCCCGCGTTCAAGCCTCTGCCCGACGAGCGTCAGCTCTGGGCCGACTCGCGCGCCGAGGAGGACAAGCTCCTCTCCGAGGTGAAGGTCTACGACGATCCGCTCCTGGTGGACTACCTCGAGGACATCGTGCATCGCCTCGAGCCTCCGGGCATGGCCGCCAACCCGGAGGTTCACTACCGCGTGAGGGTTCTCGAGGACCCGACGCTCAACGCCTTCGCCTACCCCCACGGCTCGATCTACGTCCATACCGGGCTGCTGGCGCGCATGGAGGACGAGGGCGAGCTCGCCACCGTGCTCGGCCACGAGATGACCCACGTCGAGAACCGGCACATGCTGCGCTACCGGCGGGCGGCCTGGAACCGGCAGCTCGCGATCAGCGCCATCGCGGTGACCGCCGCGGTGGTGGTGGCCGGCGAGGAAGGCGACGCCGTCGCCAAGGGGGATTACGGGCGCGCCGCGCGGATCGACGTGCTGGCGAACATCCTGGTCGGCCTGGGGCTCCAGCTCGCCTTCGTGGCGGCGGTCAACGGCTACGGCCGGGACCTGGAGCTCGAGGCCGACGCCGGCGGCTTCACGAAGCTGGCGTCGGCGGGCTACGATCCCGCCGACGCTCCGAAGGTCTACCAGGCGCTCCTCGAGGACCACGGAGACTCGGGCAAGCTCGAGTCCTTCTTCTTCGGTAGCCACCCCCAGCTCTCGGCGCGGGTGGCGAGCGCCAAGGCGTGGATCGCCGCCCATCCCGACCTCCACCCGGCGCCCGGCGACGATCGCTCGCTCGCCGACGAAGGCCGCTTCGCCCGGAGGATCCGGCCGGTGGTGCGCGACGACGCGCGGCTCAACATCGACGTCGGCCGCCTCGCCCTGGCCGCGGACGAGCTGGACAAGGTCCTGGTCTGGATGCCCGAGGATCCGGAAGCCCACTTCCAGCTCGCCCGCCTGCGCCTCGCCCAGTCCGACGCCGAGAAGGACCCGGCCGCGCAGGCGGACCTGGTGGGCCAGGCGGAGGACGCCTTCCGCGAGTCGATCCGCCTGGCGCCGGACCGGGCGCCGGCGCACCGGGAGCTCGGGCTGCTGCTCTATCGCGAAGGGGACCTCCGCGGCGCCTGCCGCGAGCTCGGCTACTACCTGGAGCTGGCGCCCGACGCCGGTGACGCCCAGCGCGTGAGCGACTACGTGCTGGAGCTTCGGCAGCGGGGCGACTGCCCGTCCACCGGGGGCTGACGGCTGCCGAGCCACCCGAACGGGTGGGCGCCCGTCCCCTGGGACCTACCCGTAGGGCAGTGGCGCCCGGGCCGCCCTCGCGCACAAGCTACCCGACATCGGCCGGCCGGTGGCAACCTCCCCCGCCGGCGGCGAGCCGATCGGGATGAAGCTCACCAACGTCGCCCTCTGGGACCGGCTCCTGCGCTGTGCGGTCGGAGCCGCCATGCTCGCTCTGGGGTGGGCGGGCGTGGTGCCGGGACTGGGCGGCGCCGCCCTCCAACTCTTCGGCTGGTTTCCCCTGGTGACCGGGCTCATCGGCTGGTCGCCCATCTACTCCATGTTCGGCCTTTCGACCCGGCGGGCGGCCACCGCCGGCGAGGACGACCTCCCGGCGACCGCCGAGACCGGCGACGGCGGGAGCGGCCGGAACGAGGATAGACTGAAGCCACGCGGACCCTGAGCCGGGCTCCGCCACCCGAGTCCCCGCTCCCCACACTCCCGCCGTGCTCCGACAAGTCAAATGGGTCCTGATGCTGGCGCTGGTGGCGTTTCTCGCCATCGTCGAGTACGCCCGCTATCTGCTCGAGCCGTACGCCGGCACGCCGATGCAGCACCTGGTGATCGACGGCGTGATGGTGCTCTCGATCCTGTTCTTCTTCGGCGGCCTGTTCACGGCCCTCCAGATCATCGAGGAGCGACTGACCCGGCAGAACCGGGAGCTCCTGGGGCTCCACCGGGCCACGCTGGACGTGCACGGCGAGCTCTCCCTCGAAAGCGTCCTCGAGAAGGTCGTGGAGCAGGCCTGTCCCCTGGTCGACGCCCGCTACGGAGCGATCTCGGTGGTCGACGAGGAGGGGAAGATCCTCTCGTTCGTCACCTCGGGTCTCAGCGAGGAGCAACGCCGGCGAATCGGTGATCCGCCGCAGGGCCGCGGTCTCCTGGGAGCTCCCCTGTACGAGGGGCAGTCGATCCGCATCGCCGACATCTCCCGCGATCCGCGCTCGGCCGGCTTCCCCCCCCACCACCCGGTCATGAAGTCGCTCCTGGCGGTGCCGATCCTGAGCAAGAACAACTACCGCGGCAATCTCTACGTCGCGGAGAAGACGGTCGGCACCCAGTTCACCGAGGAGGACGAGCAGACCCTGGCCCGCTTCGCCACCACCGCGGCCATCGCCATCGACAACGCGCAGCTCCACCTCCGGGTTCGGGACCTGGCGGTGGCCGAGGAGCGGGTGCGGATCGCCCGCGAGATGCACGACGGGCT
>CAZIIB010000245.1:0-4551 GCA_964539125.1 uncultured Thermoanaerobaculia bacterium
CAGCTCCCGGGGCGATCCTCGCGGATCTCCGGGTGCATGGGGCAGGTGTGGGCGGTCGGCGTCATGAACGGCTCCTCGCCGCTCAGGGTACTCCTTCGGGCTGCCGGCCGAGGAGCTCGAGGAGTCAGGCCCGCTGCAGGAGCGAGAGCCCGGCCGCGACGAGGAGCAACGCGAGGAGGCTCCACCCGACGTGGCCGAGGGCGGGGACCTCGACGACCCCGTCCGGTGGGCCGGCCGGCGGCCGGTCGCGGATGGTCACGGTCGCGGAGTCCGGCCGGCTGAGGGTGGCCCCCCCGGCGCTCACCAGGGTGAGGACGACCGTCTCCGGCCCTTCGGCGACGCCGTCGGCCACCGGGACTACGGGGAACCGGACCGTGGTCTCGCCGGTGGGGATCTGGAAGGAGAGGGGCCCCAGCGGATCGTAGTCCGCTCCCGGGCTGGCGCTGCCGGAGAGCGAGACCGTCACGTCGAGGGGCGTGTCGACCGGGCCGATCCGGGTGACGGCGAGCTCCCCCGGCTTGAGGGGGACCTCCGAGGCCTCGGGATCGCTCGCTACCAGGGTGACGAGGGTGGCGGGAGGCGCCGCGGCGGGAGGAATCGCCGCGGGCAGGGCCACCCCGTTCAGGCTCCACGCGAAGCGGCCCAGCGAGCGCGTGACACCGGTCACGTAGGACTGGAGGAGCGGTTCGAAGAGGCCGCCGGAGGTGGCACCGAGGTCGAGGTAGAGCCATCCGAGGGGGGGGCCGAGCCAGTCGGCGGGCCGGCGCTGGGCCTCGAGGCCGAAGGCCACGACGGGGACCGGCGTGTCCGCGCCGGTCTCGTCGAACTGGAGGCTCGGCGCCTGGCCCAGGAGGAAGGGCGACGGGAGGGCGCCGCAGGCGAACGGCTCCTGGACGACGCCCGTGTCGCGCCAGACCAGCAGGTCGGTGCCGCCGGTGTAAAGCCCGCCGCGAATCTGAGAGGTCCCCCATCGTTGCGGTAGCGGCTCCCGGTGGTCGGCGGCCGCACCGCCCACGTAGCGGCCGTAGAAGGTGGGCGCGCCGGGGGTGGAGGTGACCGGGTCCGTGGTGGAGGCCTGGAGGGAGACGAGGGTGTCGCCGTGCGCGAAGTTGTTCTGCGGGTCGATCAGGGCGTACTCGCCCCAGAGCACGTTGTCGAAGCCCACGACGCCGGCCTCGCCGCCCGGCCCGTCGGTGTCGAAGTAGCCGGGATCGCCGGGGAGGGCGTCGGTGCAACGGGTCACCACGTCCACGGTGGCGTACCCGCGGTCGACGGAGTCCCCGTGGTCGGCCCCGGCGCACAGGCCACCGAAGAGGTTCGAAGGCCCGCCGGAGTGGGCGGCGCGGAGGGCCGCCAGGGTGCCCGAGGTCAACGGCGAGGGCGGGAGGCTTCCGGCGCAGCCGGGGAGCGGCGCGGGGCCGCTCGCGGGCAGGATGCCGGCCCGGAAGAGCTCCCGCAGGTCGACGATCCGGGACCCGAAGCCCGGGAGGTAGATCTCGAACCCGAAGGTCGGGACGGAGAGGTCGCTCCACAGGACCACCCGCGCCAGCACCGGGTTCGGCGAGGCGTTGTGCACCGCGAAGACGCTCCCGGCGCCGAGCGGGTCGTTCGGGTCGACCTCGAAGTAGGGCATCAGCAGGCTGGCGCCGGGCGCCGCGTCGACGGCGCCGGGCACGCCCCCACTCGCCGGAACCGCGTTCATGCCGGTCCCCAGGATGCCGGACGAGCCGGTCCGCAAGGCGATGACGTGAGCTTGCTTCGCCGGATCGAAGAAGCTACCTGTGACCGTGTCGAGATCGAGCCGCGCGACGCTTCCCGTCTCGCCGATCGCGACTCGCTGCGTCGCCCAGGGGAAGGTGTCCGACGGCAGGGACGTCGCGGCGCCGTCCGGGTCGACCACGGAGGCCTCTTCCGAACCGAGGGGGTACTCGCTCGGGGGAACCCCGCAGGGGAAGGGGGACGACTTGGGGGTTCCGCTGTCGCGCCAGACCAGGAGCTCGGAGGTCCCGGTCGCCTCGGTCAGGCGCTCGAGGGGGGCGTTCCACCCGGCTGGCAGACGCTCCCGGTTGTCCGCCGCCGAGCCCGCGGGGTAGCGGCCGTAGAAGGTGTAGCTCCCGGGCGTGCTGGTCCGCGGGTCGTCGGGAGACGCTTCGAGGTGGACCATGTTGTCGGCGTAGGCGAAATTGCTTCCGGGGTCGACCAGGGCCCACTCGCCCCAGAGGACGTTGCGGTCGCTGGCGATTCCGGTTCCGCCCTGTACGAAGTAGCCGGCGTCCGTTGGGAAAGAGAGGTTGCAGTAGTTCGTGGCGTCGATCGTCAGGTAGCCCACGAGATGATCGGTCGGCTCGCCCGCGCAGGTGCCGACGAGGGGCGAGGCCTGGCCGGTCAACCAAGCCCGGAGGTGGGCCAGGAAGAACGGGGTGATCGCGGGGTTGGAGTACGCGGGTGGGTCTCCGAGGACCGACCCGCAGGTGCCCCCGAAGTCGTCGTGGGGCTGGGAGAGGCTTCCCCGCGGGCTGAGGAAGTCCGCCGGGCCGGTGGTCGGCAGGACGCCTTCGACGAGGACGTCCCTCAGGTTGATGGCCTGCTCGTCGAAGCCGGTCAGGTAGACGTCGAAGTTGACCAACGGCACGGCGAGGTTCGTCCAGAACGTGAGGTGCGCCACCACCGGGGCGGCCGAGGCGTTCCGGATGAATAGCAGTGTGGTGGTGCCGTTGGGATTGTCGGCGTCGACCTCGAAGTAGGGCAGGAGCAGCGTGGCGGCGGGCACGTCATCGAGCGCCCCGATGACCGCGCGAGCGGTCGCCGAGGAGCCGAGCAGCAGGACGAGGGACAGCAGGATGACACGACGGCTCATGGGGCTCTCCGATCTCCAAGTGCGAGTCTGAGGGCGGGAAGGGATCCGGGGCGCAGGGGGCAGGCTCCGGATTCGACTCGGTGACCTCGCTACGAAGTGTCTCGGGGAGGCGGAGCGTTTCAGCGAGTGCCGTGTCTCATGGCCGGCGACATGGCCTCGGGCAACCAGCCCGGAGAGCGGGGACCGGAAACCGGGACAGGCCATGTTAGCCTCGGCGCTATCGTGCAAGATCCGGAGCTCGCCCGGCTGGAGGCGGAGTACGGCGAGGTGGGCGCGGCCCCGCGGCGGCGCGGCCCGCGCCCCTGGCTCGCCGTCCTCGTGGGTCTCCTGGTTCCCGGCCTGGGCCAGGTCCACGCCGGGGCCCCGCGACGTGGCGCCAGGCTCTGGGGCCTGGAGGTCGCCCTGTTGCTCGTGTCTGGTTGGGCCGGCCTCATGGACCACTTCTGGGGGCTGCTCACCTTCCTGGGCCTGGCCCTCGCTCTCCACCTCTACATCCTCCGCGACGCCTGGGCGCTGGCCCGCGCCTGCAAGGACGCGTCGCCCTCCAAGGAGGCGTCCCTCCGGCATCGCCACAGGTGGGCGCTCTACACGGGATTCGTCCTGTTCTCCGTCGCGATCGTCGTACCCGGCGCCCGGTGGCTCTTGCCCGTGCAAACCTTCGCCGCCGCCGGAGCCAACATGGAGCCCGCCCTCCGCACGGGCGAACACCTCGTGGCTCGCAAGGGCAGCTATTCGGCGGCAGACCTGGGGCGCGGCGACATCGTAGTCTACCAGTCCGTCGAGAAGCCCTCCGTTCTGCAAGTCGGTCGGATCGTGGGGCTTCCCGGCGAAGTGCTCGACCTCGTCGACAAGGCCCTCTACGTGGATGGCAAGCTCCTGGACGAAGGGAGCTACGCGCACTTCGAGGACACCCGGACCTTTCCCGATTCGCCGGCTCTCCCGGAGCCCTTCCGGGTTCGCGACCAATACGGACCCGCGCGCGTGCCGGACGGACAGCTCCTGATCTTGGGCGACAACCGGGACCACTCCTACGACAGCCGCTTCTCCGGGCCCGTCCCCGTCGCCAACATCCGCGCCAGGCCGCTCTACGTCTACTGGAGCCCTGACCACGGGCGCATCGGCACGCCGATCCGGTAGCGGAGTCAGATGAGCTCGGGCAGGTGGCGCGCCAGGCTCGCCTAGTGGTCGACCAGGGTTGGCCAGGGTCGACCCGGGGCGGGGCTGTGAGCTGTCTCGGCGGGTGCGGCGCCGAACCCCTGGAGTACACTTGCGTTGCTTCGCAGGAACGACATGAGCGATGAGGCACAAGCTCCGCCGAGCCCCGGGCCGCCCGTCCGGATTCTGGGCACGGGCTCGTACCTGCCACCCCGGGTCCTGACGAACCAGGAGCTGGAGGCCGCGGGCCTGGACACCTCGGACGAGTGGATCGTCCGACGGACCGGGGTGCGGGAGCGCCGGATCGCGGAGGCGGACGTCGCGACCTCCGACCTCGCCCACGAGGCCGCCGTCGCCGCCCTGGAGCGGTCCGGCGTCGCGCCGGGCGATCTCGACCTCATCCTCGTCGCCACGATCACCCCCGACACCTGCTGCCCGTCCGCCGCCAACTGGCTCCAGGCCAAGCTCGCCGCGCCGCGGGCCCGGAGCTTCGACGTCACCGCCGCCTGCTCGGGGTTCGTCTTCGCCCTCGACGTGGC
>CAZIIB010000245.1:4651-6059 GCA_964539125.1 uncultured Thermoanaerobaculia bacterium
GTGGCGGTCCGGTACCTGGCGGGCGCCATTCGGGAGGCCGCCGAGGTCAACGGCGTGGGCGTCGATGAGATCGACTGGCTGGTACCCCATCAGGCGAACCTGCGCCTCCTGGAGGCGACCGCCAACACCTTGGGCCTCCCGCGGGAGAAGCTCTATCTGACGCTCCACAAGTACGGCAACATCTCCTCGGCGTCCTCGGCGATCGCCCTCGACGAGGCGGCCCGTGACGGAACCCTCCGGAGCGGCGACCTGGTTTGCGTTCCCGTCTTCGGCGGCGGGCTCACCTGGGGCGCCGCCATGGTGCGATGGTGAGCGATCTCGGAAGCCGCGCCTTCGCGGGCAAGGTCGCCCTGGTCACGGGCTCGTCCCGGGGGATCGGGAGGGCGTCGGCTCGAGCCCTGGCGCGGGGCGGCGCGACCCTCGTCCTCAACCACCGGCGGGAGACGGACAAGGCGGAGGCGGCGGCCCGCGAGAGCCGCGACGAGCTCGAGCGGCTGGGGGCGAGGGTCCTCCTCGTGCGGGCCGACGTGGCGGTGCCGGAGGAGGTCGAGGCGCTCTTCGGCGAGATCGAGCGGGAGGCGGGCGGCCTCGACGTCCTGGTGAACAACGCCGCCCTGACGGTGCCCAAGCGGTTGACCGAGATGGAGCCCGAGGACTGGGACCTGGTCCTGGGAACCAACGTCAAGGGCGCCATGCTCTGCGCCCGCCACGCCGCTCGCTTGATGGAGGGGCGCTCCGGCCGGATCGTCAACGTCTCGAGCCTCGGGAGCCGCGTCCACTTCGTGAGCGGCTACGGCGGGCTGGGGGCCGCCAAGGCCGCCCTCGAGACCCTGACCATGGAGCTCCAGATCGAGCTCTCCGACGCCGGGCGGGACGTGGTGGTCAACTCGGTCTGCCCCGGCGTGGTGGACACGGACTCCTTCTGGTACTTCGAGCGCAAGGGGCTGATCGAGCTCGACTACGAGCCCTACCTCACCGATCCCGAGGAGGTGGCGCGGGTCGTCCTGTTTCTCTGCGGCCCCCAGGACCTGATCCGCGGTCAGACGATCGTCGCCGACAAGGGGATGTCGCTGCGGCTTGGCCCGCGGGCCGGCGCCTAGCGCCCGAAGGCCTAGCGCCCGAAGACGAGCACCCGGTCGGGCGGCGCGTCCTCGATGACCAGGTCGCCGGCGCGAGGGCGGACGAGCCGGAGGCGGAGCGGGGCGGGTGCGGCGCCGAGGCCGAAGTGGAACCGTGGGTCGCTCACCGAGAGGTACGAGCCGCCGACGACCCGGTGGTCGACCCAGCGGCGGGCGGCGGCGCCTTCTCCCGTCGAGACCTCGGCCCGGAGGGCTTCGGGGGCGTCGACCAGGAGCCACTCGCCGCCGGGTGGACTGTCGTTTCGGAGCAGCGTCGGCGGGGCGTCGAC
>CAZIIB010000246.1:0-6042 GCA_964539125.1 uncultured Thermoanaerobaculia bacterium
GGGACCGCGAACGGGAGCGCTGCTAGCAGGCGCTCCGCGCGTGGTCGCCCGAGGGGATCGATCCGGGGTCCTAGCCGGACGCGGGTTCGGACCGGGGATCCGGACGGAGCCGGGGACCGGCGGGGCAGCCGTGAGCGAGCGCCTCGTCGTGCTGGTCAACCAGACGGCCGGAGGCGGCCGGGCCGGCGAGACCTGGAAGGCTCTCCAGCGGGCCGAGCCGAGGCTCGCCGAGGCCCGGGTCGTCGCGGCGGGCGACCCCGAGTCGGCCCTGGCCGAGCTCGAGGAGCTCCTGGGCGTGGCGCGAGCCGACCGGCTGCTGGTGGTGGGCGGCGACGGCACCCTGTCGCGGGTCGGCGACCTCCTCCTCAAGCGGGAGGCACCGCCGCCGCCCCTCGGTCTGATCCCGGCCGGCACCGGCTCGGACCTCGCCCGCGCCCTGGAGCTGCCCCTGGAGCCGGAGGCCGCCCTGACCCGGGCTCTGACCGCTGCGCCGCGGTCTGTCGACGCCCTGGAGCTCCGCGCCGCCGACGGCCGCTGGCGCTTCGTGCTGAACATCGCCTCGGCCGGCATTTCGGGCGAGGTCGACGAGGCGGTGGGCGCCCTGGTCCACCGGGGAAAGACCGCCTACTTGGCCGCCACGCTGGGTGCGCTCTTGCGCTACCGGCCGGTACCGTGCCGGATCGCCGCAGACGGCGAGGCCTGGTACGAGGGGGAGATCCTGCTCCTCGCCGTGGCCAACGGCACCACCTTCGGTCGAGGGATGAAGATCGCCCCCGGGGCGGAGCTCGACGACGGCCTGGCCGACGTGGTCCTGGTCCCCCGTCTGCCCGGCTGGCAGGTGCCGATCCAGCTCCCCCGCCTCTACCTGGGCACGCACCTGGGGAGTCGGTACGTCCGGCACCGGCAGGCGCAACGGGTGACGATCGAGCCCCTGGGACCCATGCCCCCCTTCGACCTCGACGGCGACCCCTGGCCGGCCTCGACGGCCGAGATCCGGGTGGTCCCGGCCGCCCTCGAGCTGCTCTTCTGAGCGGCCCGTCTCGGCCCCCGTCACCAAGTGCCACCCTCTTGGTGGTGCCTCCTCGAAGCGCCCGGTGATGGGCCCACCACGTGCCACCCGAAGGGTGGCGCGGAAGCTCCTCACGAGGCGTCCACGGCGAGGTGGCTCTCCACGTGCCACCCGCAGGGTGGCAGGGCGGCCGGCGGCGCTCCGAGATGACCTTCGTGCCGGTGAACCTGACGTCGTGAGCTGCTATCCTGCCGCGCCATGGCCGAGGAGATGCGCTGCGAGCTCCGCTCCTGGCAAGAGGTCTACGATCTCGCCCTGGAGCTCGCCTTCCGCATCCGGGACGACGGCTTCGACCCCGACCTGATCCTCGCCATCGGCCGCGGCGGGTACACCCCGGGACGGCTCCTGGCCGACTTTCTCCACAAAAAAGCGCTCGCCTCCTTCCGGGTCCGGCACTACACCGCGGGCGCCCACCGCGAGCGGGAGGCGCGGGTGGTGGGTTCGCCCGATGCCGAGGTCGCCGGCGCGCGGGTGCTCGTAGCCGACGACGTCAACGACTCGGGGGAGACCCTGGGAGCCGCCACCTCCTTCCTCCGTGAGCTCGGCGCGGCCGAGGTGCGGACCGCCGTCTTGCAAGAGAAGGAGAACACCTCGTTCTCGGCCGACTACGTGGGCGGCCGAGTCGAGACCTGGCGCTGGATCATCTATCCGTGGGCCGTGATCGAGGACGTCACCTCGTTCCTGAGCGCGATGGAACCCCGGCCGGCCGGCGTCGCCGAGGCCGCCCGGGCGCTCGAGGACGGCTACGGCATCCGGCCGGCCGACGAGACCCTCGAAGCCGTCTTCCGGCTCTGGCCCGCCGAGGCGAGCCCTGGAGGCGAGGCGCCGGAATGAGTGAGTCGCGCCATGGCCCGCTCCCCGTGGGCCCGGGCGGCGCTCGCTTCCTGGGCGGCCTCACCCACGAGCTCCGGACGCCACTCACCAGCATCCTGATGATGTCGGAGCTCCTGGCCGAGAACACCTCCGCCCACCTCGACGAGCGCGAGGTGCGCTACGCCCGGAACGTGCACGAGGCCGCCTCCGACCTGCTCGAGCTCGTCGAGCAGGCCGGCGAGATCGGCAGGATCGCCGCCGGCCGGGTCCGCGTGGCCCCCTCCGAGCTCGCCCTCGCCGAGCTCGCCCGCCACCTCGGTGAGCGCCTCGCCCCGGCTGGCAGCGGCACCGGCTCCGCCGTGGCCGTCGAGCTCGACCCCGGTGCCCCGGCGAGCGTGCGGACCGACCCCCAGCTCCTCGAACGGATCGTGGCCTTCCTGGTGGAGAGCGCTACCAAGGCCGCGGGCGGGCGGCCGGTCCGGGTGCTGGTGGGCCGCCCCGCCGGCGACGGCTCGGGCGCCGCCGCCACGACGGTGGTGGTCTCGGACTCGGGGCCGCCGGTTCCCGAGGCCGAGCGCGAGCTCCTGTTCGAGCCCTTCGGCGTGGCGGGATCCCGCTCCAGCCGGCGGTTCGGGGGCACCGGCCTCGCTCTGCCCCTGGCCCGCGCCCTCGCCGTCCTCCTGGGTGCCACCCTCGAGGTGGCCGAGGCCGACGGGCGGCCGGCGACGGTCCTCGCCCTCCCCCTGGTTTAGGCGCCGGCGCGGCTATCGGTCGCCGGGCTCCGAATCCAGCGCCCGCCGCACCTGCCGCACCAGGTCCTTGGTGCTGAACGGCTTGCGCAGGATCGGCAGATCGAGGTCCGCGGCGATCCGCTCCTCCAGGCTCTCGTCGGAGTCGCCCGACATGAGGATGACGCGGACCGACGGGTAGAGCTTCACCAGGCGCCGGGCGAGCTCGTCGCCGGTGAGCCCGGGCATCACCAGATCGGTGACCACGAGCGCCGGCGTGCCCTCCAAGGACGCCACCCGCTCGAGCGCTTCGGCCGGCTCGGCGGCCGCGACCACCGTGTATCCGTGGGACTCGAGGACCTCCTCGAGGAGACCGCGGAACATGGCGTCGTCCTCGACCAGGAGGATGGTCTCGGAGCCCTTCGGCAGGGGACCGGCCGCCTCGTCCTCGCCGCCGGCGGGCTCGGGCTCGACGCCCCTTGCGGAGGCGGCCCGGGGCAGGACCACATGGAAGCTCGACCCCTCGCCGCGAGCGCTCACCGCCGACACCGAGCCGCCGTTCTGGTGGACGATGGCGTAGACGGTCGAGAGCCCCAGGCCGGTCCCCTTGCCCTTCTGCTTCGTGGTGAAGAAGGGCTCGAAGATCCGCCGGCGGGTCGCCTCGTCCATGCCGGAGCCGTTGTCGGCCACCGCCAGGTGGACGGTGGCTCCCTCCGAGCCGGCGGGCTCTCCCGCGGCGGTGCTCGGCGCGTTGGCGGTCGAGATCACGATCCGGCCGTCCCCCGGCGTGATGGCGTCGGCCGCGTTGACCACCAGGTTCACCACGACCCGCTCCATCTGGGCGGCGTCCGCCTGAACCAGAGCGAGATCCTCCTGGAGCTCGACGGCGAGCTCGACCTTCTCGCCCACCAGGCGGTCGAGCATCTCGCTCGCGCCCCGGATCACGTCGTTGAGGTCGACCAGGCTGCGCTCCCGGACCTGGGGGCGGCTGAAGGTCAGAAGCTGCCGGGTGAGTGTCGCGCCGCGGTCGGCCGAACGCTGGATCTGCTCGGCCGAGCGGCGGAGCTTGCCGTGCTCGGGAAGGGCGTCGAGGAGCATCTCGCTGTACCCGAGGATCGAAGCGAGCAGGGTGTTGAAGTCGTGAGCGACCCCTCCGGCCAGCCGGCCGACGGCTTCCATCTTCTGGGCCTGGAGGAACTGCTCCTCGAGGCGCCGGCGCTCGGAGACGTCCCGGAGCGTGCCGAAGAAGAGGCGCTCTCCGCCCACCTTCGCCTCGGAGACGGCGAGCTCCAGGGGGAAGGTCGAGCCATCCTTCCTCCGTCCCATGACCTCTCGTCCGATGCCGATGATTCGTCGCTCGCCGGTCTCGCGGTAGCGCACCAGGTAGCCGTCGTGCTCCTCGTGCCAGGGCGCGGGCATGAGCACCTTGACGTTCTCGCCCAGCAGCTCGGCGGCGGAGTAGCCGAACATCCGCTCGGCGGCCGGGTTGACCGCCTGGATCTTGCCCCGCTTGTCGATGGTCACGAAGCTGTCGATCGCGGTCTCGAGGATCGCCCGGCTACGCTCCAGGCTCTCTCTCAGCTCCTCGTCGGCCAGGCTCCGGCGGCGCCGCTCCCGGGTGAGCAGCAGACCGAGGATCGCCGTCACCCAGATGGTGCTCAGGCTGAGCAGGCGGTTGGTCAGCACGAGCCCCAGATCGACCGCGGCGACCGGGTCGAGGCCGATCACCGCCACGGTGAGGAGCGTGGCCAGACCCGCGAGGGCGAAGGTGAAGAGCGGCAGGTCGAGGGCCACCGACAGGAGCACCACGGCGGCGTGCGGCACGGCCGCCACCACCCCCAGCGGAAGCGAGAGGTCGAGGACGAAGATCAGGCCGCTCAGCAGGACGCACAGGCCCATGAACGCCAGCCGGCCCCGCTGCCGCGGGCTCATCGCCGACCCGACCTCCGGCCGGCCGCCGTGCACGTCCCCCGTCGAGCCTGGATCCCCCTGTCCACGTCGTCTCGTCCCGTCTCAGCCGGCCGGGCCTCCTGGCGCCGGCGATGGAGATGCCTGGAAACGGGGGGATTCTACGTGGCCGCCTGCGGCGCCTCAACTCCCGCCGCACAAGGCGCGGAGGGCCGCGGAGCACGGCGCCTCCCCGAGCCGGCCGCCCCGACGGGCGGAACGGCCGGCCCGAGGGCGCACCCGCTCAGAACGCCGTCACCAGCCCCAGGGTCGCCTGCGTGCGGTTCCCGTCCAGGTCACGAGCGACCTCGGTGAGCACCCGGATGTTTCTGGCCAGGAGGTAATTGAGGGTCACCGATCCCACCTCCGCCACCGCCGCCGGATCGTCGGACTCGACCCGGTTGTAGAGCCCGCTCAGAGCCCACCGGCCGTCCTCGCCCCAGGGGAAGAAGTGGAGCTCGACGAACCCTCCATCGGTCTTCAGCTTGTCGCCGGGATCGGCCAGGAAGAAGGGGTTGTCGTCCTCCCGGTGGAGGTACTGGAGGTTGAGCGCCCAGTGACCGCCGAAGGTGACCGAGACATCGGGACCGAGGTAGGTCGTCTCGTTGGTCGGCCGTCCCTCGGGCGACTCCTTGCCCCAGTAGCCGAAGGCCCCCACGCGGACGGTCGGCCAGGCACGGCCGAGGCGCAGGGCGATGTTCTTCCGCGTGTCGTTGTCGAACTCCCCCTTCGGGATCCCGTTGCCGTTGATCACCTCGACCGCGGCGTCGACCCCGCCGGGCAGCGTCTTGAGGAAGATCAGGCCCCGGTCGTAGGTCAGATTGGGGCTCGCCTCACCGATGCGCACCTGGTAGATCGCGTAGTCCGTGCGCTCGAGTCGGAGCTCGCGCTTGAACAGGATGTCCGAAACCTGGAACTGACCGAACTGGAGGTCGACGCCGGAGCCGAAGAGATCGTTGATCTGCACCCAGGCGTCCTCGAGGCTCTCGGTCTCGTTCTTCTCCACGATGAAGTAGAGGAAGTAGGAGACCCGGTCGCTCAGGGGCCCGCCCGAGAGGATCTTGAATACCCACGGGGTCTCGAAGTCGGCCTCGGCCTGGGCGTCCTGGTTGTAGGAGCCGTAGCCCTCGAGGCGGATCGCCAGGGGCAGGTCGCGGGCGAGCTTCAGCAGGGGGTCGCCCACGTCGTAATCGGCCCGGCTGGGCTCCTGGCTCGGGTCGGCCAGGCGGAAGCCCCGGGCACCGAACTCCTCGCCGTAGGGCTTCAAGCGCGGGAACGGCGCGTGGCAGGTGGTGCAGGAGAACTGGTACTTGCGGGCGAACGCCGGGATCGCCCCGGCCTTCTCCGGCAAGACGGCGAGCGCCGCCACCAGCACGGCGGTCGAGATGCAGGTGAAGCTCCATCCGATCCTCGCGGAACGTCGCATCGCTCCCTCCCTCACGGTAGGACCGTCAACGTGGTCTGGTGGCTGTTGATCCGGACCGG
>CAZIIB010000247.1:0-6036 GCA_964539125.1 uncultured Thermoanaerobaculia bacterium
CACCACCGGCGAGTCCATCGATACCCGCACGCAGCTGACCGTCTCCTTCTCCATGGTCGCCTCGCTCGCCGTCTCCCTGACCCTGATCCCGGTGCTGGCGGCCGTCCTGATGGGCGGCCGGAAGACGGAGGACGAGGAGGGAGCGCCGGAAGCGACCGGCCCGGAGGGCGCGTCCGCGCCCGAGGCCGCGCCCGAGGTGGAGCCCGGCCGCGTGCGCCGCGCCTGGCACGCCGTCTCGGTGACCGCCCCGGCCTTCGCTCTGCGCATGACCCGGATCGGCCTCGGCGGGATCGGCCGCGGCCTGGCCTTCGTCTCGCGGCCCGTGGGCTGGCTCTTCGACCGCTGCCTGGGGGCGGTGTCCGCCGCCTACCCGCGCCTCCTCCGCAAGGCCCTCGACCTGCCGGCGGTGACCCTGGCGGTCGCCTTCCTCGCCTTCGCCGGCGCCGTCGCCCTGGTGCCCCGGCTCGGGCTCGACCTGATCCCGTCGATCTCGCAAGGGGAGTTCAGCTTCCGCATCGAGCTGCCCGAGGGCACGCCGCTCGACGTGACCGATCGCTACGTGGCCGCCGTCCAGGAGATCCTGGGCGCCGACCCGCGGGTCGAGAGCTACTCGTCGGTCGCGGGCGGCGCGGGGCTCTCCCTCTCGAACACCGGGACCGAGGGCGAGAACGTCGCCCGCCTCCAGGTGCGCATGAAGCCAGAGGCCGGTCCCGGCGCCGAGGAGGCGGTGGCCGCGGAGCTCCGCCGCCGGCTCGAGGCCTCGGAGCTCGCCGACTACCGCTTCCAGCGCCCGTCGGTCTTCACCCTGCGCACCCCGGTGGAGGTGGAGGTCTACGGCGACGACCTCTCCGAGCTCCACGCCGCCGCCGGCACCGTCTACCGGGACCTCACCGAGGTGCCGGGCCTGGTCGACCTCCAGAGCTCGGCCGAGCTCGGCAACCCGGAGCTCCAGGTGCGCTTCCACCGCGAGCAGCTCGTCCAGCTCGGCCTCGACCTGGCCCAGGTGGCGACGACCGTGCGCGACAAGGTCCAGGGCGACGTCGCCACCCGCTTCTCCCAGGGCGATCGGGAGATCGACATCCGGGTGCACTCGGTGGACGCCGCCGCGGCCTCGGTGGCCGACGTGGGCGACCTCATCGTCGGTCAGCGCCAGGTAGGTGGGGCCACCGTGCCGATCCGCTTGAAGTCGGTGGCGGACGTCTCCCTGGCCGAGGGGCCGAGCGAGATCCGCCGCATCGGCCAGAAGCGGGCGGCGGTGATCGGCGGCGAGCTGGTGGGCCGGGACATGGGGGCGGCGGCCGCGGACATCCGGGCCACCCTGGCGTCCGAGACCCTTCCCCTGGGGGTCACCGCCTCCCTCGGCGGCCAGCAGGAGGAGATGGCGCGCTCGATCCGTTCGCTGCTCCTCGCCATCGGCCTCGCCATCTTCCTGGTCTACCTGGTGATGGCGGCGCAGTTCGAGTCGTTCCTGCACCCGTTCGTCATCGTCTTCACCCTGCCGCTGGGCGCGATCGGCGCGATCGGCGCCCTGGCCCTGACCGGCACCACGGTGAACGTGGTCGCCCTGATCGGCGTGGTCATGCTGGCCGGCATCGTGGTCAACAACGCCATCGTGCTGATCGACGCCGTCAACCAGCTCCGGCGCGAGGATGGGCTCACCAAGCGCGAGGCGTTGATCGAGGCCGGTCGCCGGCGCCTGCGGCCGATCTTCATGACCTCGGCCACGACCGTGCTCGGCCTGCTTCCCATGGCCCTCGGGCTGGGTGAGGGGGCCGAGCTCCGGGCACCCCTCGCCATCACCGTGATCGGCGGCCTGTCGGAGGCGACGGTGCTCACCCTGGTGGTGATCCCGGTGGTCTACTCGGTGCTCGATCGCAAGATGTACGCGGCGGACCGGGCGGCGGCCGCGACGCGGGCGGACGAGGCGGCCGGCGGGGCCGATCGCCGGCCCGACCCACAACCGGAGGCGGCGCTGTGACCCTTCCCCAGCTCGCCGTCCGGCGGCCCATCACGACCGCCATGCTCCTCGCGAGCGTGCTGCTCTTCGGCGGCCTGGCGGCCTACCGGCTGCCTCTCGCCTTCCTGCCCGAGGTCGACGCTCCGTTCATCGCGGTGGAGATCCCCTACCCGGACTCCAACCCCGCTCAGGTCGACCGGGAGATCACCAAACCGGTGGAGGAGCGGCTGGCGACGCTGTCCGGGGTGAAGAAGATGCGCTCCACCTCCGGGCCCGACAGCGCCCACTTCGAGCTGGAGTTCGCCTGGGGTGAGGACCTGGACGTGGTCCGCATGCGGGTCTCGGAGCTCATGGACCAGGTCAAGGCGGACCTGCCGGCGGGCATCGGCCAGGTGCGGATCTTCTCCTTCTCGACCAACGACATCCCGGTGGTCGAGGCGCGCCTCTCGGCCGAGGGGGTGGACCTCTCGGAGAGCTACGAGCTGCTCGAGGCGCGGGTGCTGAACCGCCTGCGCCGGGTGCCCGGGGTGGCGCGAGTGGACCTGGGCGGCGTCGAGCCGAAGCAGGTCCGGATCGACCTGGTGCTCGACCAGGTGAAGGCCCACGGCGTCGACGTGAGCCGTCTCCTCGACACCTTGCGGCGCTCGTCCTCCAACCTGGTGCTGGGCGAGGTGCGCGACGGCGGGGTGCGCTACACCGCCCGGGCGCTCGGCAGCTTCGCCTCCATCGACGAGCTGCGCAACCTGGTGATCGACTCCCGGGGCACCAAGCTCTCGGACATCGCCGAGGTCACCTACGAAGAGCCGGCCCTGGACTACGGCCGGCGCCTGAACGGCAAGGACGCGGTGGCCCTCACCGTGTTCAAGGAGTCGACCGCCAACACGGTCGACGTGGTGCGCGCCGTCACCCGGGTGATCGAGAAGGACATCGGCGGCGATCCGCTGCTCAAGGGGATCTCGCTCTTCGTCTGGCAGGACCAGGCGGACGAGATCGTCGGCTCGCTCAACGGCTTGACCCGCTCGGGGATGATCGGGGCGCTCCTGGCCGTGGTGGTCCTCTACTCCTTCCTCCGGCGCCTGGGCTCGACCCTGATCGTCTCGCTCTCGATCCCGTTCTCCATCATCGCCACCTGCGGGGTGCTCTACTTCCTGGGCAAGAACCTCAACGTCCTGTCGATGATGGGCCTGATGCTCGGCGTGGGCATGCTCGTCGACAACGCCATCGTGGTGCTCGAGTCCATCGACCGGCGCCAGCGGGACGAGCCCGACGCCGCCAAGGCGGCCCTCACCGGCGCCGGGCAGGTGGCCCTGGCGGTCACCGCCTCGACCGCCACCTCGCTCATCGTCTTCCTGCCCCTCATCGTGGGCACGAAGAGCGAGCTCACGGTCTGGCTGGGGGAGGTGGGGATCGCCATCTGCCTGGCCCTGGCCTGCTCGCTCTTCTCCTCGCTCACCTTGATCCCCCTGATGTCGGCCCGCTTTCTCAAGAGAGGCGAGCCCAAGGAGGTGCGGTCGATCGCCTGGCTCGAGGAGCGCTACGCCCGGCTCCTCGGCTGGACCCTGGCCCACCGGGGTAAGACCTACGGCATTCTGGCCCTCGCCGCGGGGATCGGGTTCCTGCCGTTCTTCACCGGCATGGTCCACTCGTCGATGTTCTCCGGCGCGGTCAACGAGCGGCTCTACATCTCCTACGAGTTCACCGACTTCGCCTACAAGTCCGAGGCCCTGGCTGCGGTCAAGAAGGTCGAGGCCTACCTCGAGGGCCGCAAGAAGGAGCTCGGGATCGAGTCGATCTACAGCTACTACTCGAGCTCCGAGCAGACGGGGACCACCATCACCTTCGCCGACAAGAGCCGCTCCGACGAGGAGTTCAAGGCGCTCCGGGCGGACGTGCGCAAGGGCCTGCCGGAGATCCCCGGCGTGCGCCTGGTCTTCGAGGGCCAGGACGAGGGATCCGGCACCACCTCGTTCGCGGTCAACCTCTACGGTCAGGACAGCGGCGTGCTCGCCGGGCTCGCCCGCGAGGCCGAGCGGCGCCTGACGACGGTCGACGGGGTCGCCGACATCACCTCGCCCCTGACCCAGACGCGCCGCGAGATCCAAGTGAAGATCGACCGCGCCAAGGCGGCCCGCCTGGGGCTCACCGCCCAGGACGTCTCGGACGTCTTCGCCTTCTCGCTCGGCGGCATGCGCCTGCCGCGCTTCGACGCCGGCGAGCGCGAGGCCGACACCTGGATGGCCCTGCGCCTCCAGGACCGGGAGAACCTGGCCGACCTCTCGCAGCTCGAGTTCCGGACCGCCGACGGCCGGCCGGTGCTGCTGGGCGACATCGCCGACTTCCAGGTGGTCGACCGGCCGAAGGAGATCCAGCGCCAGGACCGGAAGGTCCGGATGGCGGTGCGCGCCTCCTACGAGGGCAAGGAGTGGGAGACGACCCGCAAGGAGATCGAGGGGCTCATGGGGAGCCTGCGGATGCCGCCCGGCTACTCCTGGTCGTGGAACGACCGGATCCTCGAGCAGGACGACCAGGGGGCGCAGATGGGCGTCAACTTCCTCCTCGCCCTGGCCCTCGTCTACCTGGTGATGGCCTCGCTCTTCGAGTCCCTGGCCCAGCCCTTCGCGATCCTCTTCTCGATCCCCTTCGCCCTGCCCGGCGCGGCCTGGCTCCTGGCGGCGACCGGCGCTCCGTTCAACATGATGAGCCAGATCGGGCTGCTCATCCTCATGGGTATCGTGGTCAACAACGGCATCGTGCTCCTCGACCACGTCAACCAGCTCCGGCGCGAGGGGATGGACGAGCGCGAGGCGGTCGTCGCCGCCGGCCGGGACCGGATGCGCCCGATCCTGATGACCGCCTCGACCACCATCATCGGCCTCGCTCCCCTGGCCTTCGGCGGCTCGAAGGTGGGGGGGCTGTTCTACTACCCCCTCGCCCTGACCGTCATGGGTGGGCTCGTCTCCTCGGCGCTCCTCACTCTCATCGCGCTGCCAACCATCGACCTGACGATCGAAGCCTTCGCGCGCTGGCTCGGAGGGCTGTGGCGTAGGTCCACGCCCGCGAAGAAGCCGGCAAGCAGGGCAGGCGAAATGGGCCCCCTTCCGATTCCCTGACGCCCCGGCACGGGAGGGGGCGTCCCCTTCCCCCCGCGAGGGAGGGAAGGGGATCGAGGGGTTGCGGGGGCGATCCGATCAACCGTTCGATCGGCATGCCGATCAGGTTGCCGTACTCCGTCCAGCTCCCGTCATAGTTCCGGACTCCCTCGAGCCCCAGCAGGTACTTGAGCACGAACCAGGTGTGGCTCGAGCGCTCACCGATCCGGCAGTAGGCGACGGTGGGCCGCTCTGGGTCGACGCCCCGGTCCGCGACGTAGATGCCCTCCAGCTCGGCGGCGCTCTTGAAGGTGCCGTCCGGGTTGACCGCGGTCGACCAGGGGACGTTGACCGCCCCCGGGATGTGGCCGGCCCGCTGGGCCGTCTCGCTCATGCCCGGCGGGGCGATGATCTTGCCGGTGTACTCGTCGGGGCTGCGCACGTCCACCAGGTTCTGGCCGTTGCGCGCCAGGATCTGCTTGATGTCGTCGATCTTCGCCCGGAGCTCCGGGTGCTCGGTGGTGACCCGGTACTCGGTGGCGCCGACCTCGGGCCGCGCGGGGGTGAGCTCCTTGTCGTCCTCGTCGAGCCACTTGGCCCGTCCGCCGTTCATCAGGCGCACGTCCTCGTGGCCGTAGAGCTTGAACAGCCAGAAGCCGTAGGCCGCGAACCAGTTGTTGTTGTCGCCGTAGAGGACCACCGTGTCCTCGGGCGAGATGCCCGCCTCGCTCAGGAGGCGCTCGAGCTGCTCGCGGGTCAGGACGTCCCGGCGGACCGGGTCCTGGAGCTGGGTCTGCCAGTTGAAGCCCACGGCTCCGGGGATGTGGCCGGCCGCGTAGGCCTGGGTGTCGACGTCGATCTCGGCCACCCGGACGCCCGGGTCGCTCAGGTGCTCCTTGACCCAGTCGGTCGAGACCAGAACTTCGGGGTGCGCGTACTCGCTCATCGTCTTGCCTCCAGTTCGAGCTCTGCTTCGTTGGGGGGTGTCAC
>CAZIIB010000248.1:0-6034 GCA_964539125.1 uncultured Thermoanaerobaculia bacterium
CGGGGTTCGCGATCACCACGTCGACGATCTGGGGCGGCTCGTACCCGACCTCCCGGCCGAGGCGGGCCCGGATCCCTTCGAGGCGGCTCGCGACCCGCCGGGCCCAGACCTCGGAGGGCGCCGGATAGTGGACCCGGAAATGGGGCAGCTCCAGGGTGCGCCAGGCGGCCGAAGGGGGCTCGGCGCGCGCCGGAGCGAGGCAGAGCACCGCCAGCGCGAAGCTCGCGGCCAGGGGCGTCCTGAAACTTCGCTTCGGCATGGAACGTGATTGTACGGGGCGGGTGGCGGCCGTCTGCGGGGAGCGTGCGCCAGATCGGCGCGAGACGGTCCCGGTCTTGTATCGTTGCGCCTCCGAATCCGCGCGGCGGAGCCGCCGGAGGAGACCGGAAACCGAATGGCGAAGATCCTCGACAAGCGACGACAGCGGGCGAGAGCGTGGGCCCAGCGCCTGCTCGGCTTCGCCGTCCTCGGCGCGGCCCTCTACCTGGTGCACCGCCTGGTCGCCGAGGTCGGCTGGCATGAGATCACCGAGCGCCTTGCCGAGGCGCGCCTGCCCTGGGTGGCGCTGGTCGTGGCCTGCCTGTTCGCTCAGCTCGGCGCCTGGGCCGCCCGCCAGCGCCTGTCGGTGCGCCGGATCACCAGCACGCCGCCGGCCTGGACCCTCTTCCTCGCCCTGGTGGCGACCGCGGCGGCGAACTTCCTCCTGCCCTTCGCCCGGCTCCTCGGCGGGCTGCTCCGGGCCCGCTTCATGTCGCGCTCCAGCTCCCCCAAGAATCCCAAGCGGCTCTACTACGGGGCGGTGCTCTTCGACCAGGCGGTCCATCTGCTGGTCATGGGCACCCTCACCCTCCTCGGCCTGGTGATCGGCGCCGTCGAGCTCGGGCGGCCGTTCGCCGCCGGCGGGATGATCGTGGTCTTCGCCGCGCTGGCGGCGGGCGGGGCGCTCTGGATCCGGCGCCAGACAGGTGCGACGGGCGGCGGCCTGGTGCGCTTCCTCGAGCGGCGGACCGCCGAGCGCGAAGGGATCGTGGGGCGCTTTCTGGCGAGCAGCGAGACGGCGGCCAAGATCTTCTTCCGCCTGGCGGCGGACGGCGGCCTCTGGCGCCGGACCGGGGCGCTGGGGCTCGGAGTCTTCGTCTTCGTCGCCGGCGCGCAGTGGCTCACCTTCTACGCCCTGGGGCTGACGGTGAACCCGCTGTGGGTCCTGACCACGGTTTCGGTGGGTCTCTCCGCCGGCGTGCTCCTGGGCACCCCGGGAGGCCTGGGCACCACCGAGGCCACCATGATCGCCCTGTACCATGCCTTCGGAATCGGCACGGTCGACGCCGCCTCGGCGGTGCTCCTCTTCCGGGGTCTCCAGTTCGCGGTGGTCCTGGGCACCGGGCTGCCGTCGATGCTCGCCCTCGAGCTCTACGCCGTCGCGGTCCGCCGGCGCATCGAGGTGAGGGCCGAGCCCGAGGAGGCGATCGGGGCGGTGGCGCCCGCCGAGCCGATCGAACCGGTGGAGAAGGCCTCGGGCTGAGTCGATCGTCCCGAACCGGGAGCCTCCACCCGACGCTGGAAGGAAGCCACGGCATGGAACGAGAGATCCTGGACCTCGAGACGCTGCGCCGGCAGTTCCCGGTGACCGACGAGCTCGCCTACCTGAACCACGCGGCGATCGCCCCCCTGTCCCGGCAGGCGGCGGAGCGCATGAGCGCGGCGGCCGCGGCGGTGGCGGCGACCGGTGACCGCGGCTGGCCTGAGCGCAACGAAGAGGTCGAGCGCGTCCGGGGCCTCGCCGCACGCCTCCTGGGCGCCGGCGCTCCACACGAGGTGGCCTTCACCGGCAACAGCTCGGAAGCCCTCTCGGCGGTGGCCTTCGGCCTCGACTGGCGAGACGGCGACAACGTCGTGGGCCCGGAGCCCGAGTTTCCATCGAACCTCCACCCCTGGTCCGGGGTCGCCGAGGTGAGCGGACGGCGGGTGGAGTACCGCCGGGTGCCGGAGCGGGACGGACGGGTCGACGCCGGAGATCTGGTGGCGGCCATGGACGAGGGGACTCGGGTGCTGGCGGTCTCCTGGGTGCAGTATGCGAGCGGCCACCGGGTCGACCTCGAAGCGCTCGCACGAGCGTGCCACGAGCGGGGTGCCCTGCTGGTGGTGGACGCCATCCAGGGGGTGGGGGCCCTCGCCCTCGACGTCCAGCGCTCGGGCATCGACGTCTGCGCCCTCGCCTCCCACAAGTGGCTCTTCGGCCCGGAGGGCGTGGGGCTGCTCTACGTTTCCGACCGGGTCATCGAGCGCATCCGATCGACCCGGCGGGGTTGGCGCTGGGTGGCGAACCACTTCGCGTGGTCCGAGGTCGACCCGACGCCGGCGCCGGGAGCTCTTCGCTTCGAGGCCGGGACCCTGAACGTCTACGGCATCCACGCCCTGGGCGGGAGCCTCGACCTGCTCCTCGGTCTCGGGGCCGAGGCGGTGGAGCGCCGGGTCCTCGCGCTCGCCGGGCGGGTCGCTCGGGGCCTCGCCGAGCGGGGGTTCGCCCTCGCCGCCCCGCGGACGCCGGGCGAGGTGTCGGGGATCGTGGCCGGGGCCCACCCCGAGCACTCCGCGGAGGAGCTCACCGAAGCCCTGGCCGGGCGCAGTGTGGTCGTCTCGGCCCGCGCCGGCCGCCTCCGGGTTTCGCCCCACGTCTACAACTCGGACGAGGAGATCGAGCGGCTGTTCGCGGAGCTCGACGCTCTGCTCTGATGGCCGCCTCCCGTCGCGCGCGCTTCGGGGTAAGCTCGCCGCCGTCTCGCGAATCCGAACCGGAGGTGCCACGATGTCGATGCGTCCGCGCGTCCGCGCTCTCGCTGTCTCCCTGCTCCTCGCCCCCGCGGTCCTCGCCCCGGGCCTATCCGCCGCCTCGCCCAGTACCCGCGAGGCGCCCCCGCCGGCGGCTCCGTCCACGGATCCGGCGCCGGTCAAGGTCCTGGTCGGAGGCCGGCTGATCGACGGATTCGGCGGCCCGCCGGTCGACCACAGCGTGATCGTCATCCGAGGGGACCGGATCGTCGCCGTCGGCCGGCAGGGGGAGGTCCCGGTACCCGACGACGCGGAGGTGATCTCCACCGCGGGGATGAGCGTGCTCCCGGGTCTCTGGGACGCCCACGTCCACACCATGATCGTGGGCCACTCCGACTACGACCACTGGGACCGGACCTACGAGCCCGTCTTCCGGTCCACGATCATGCCCGCCGCCGCCCACCAGCTCTTGATGGCCGGGGTGACCAGCGCTCGCGACCTGGGAGCGGTCCTCGAGGACGTCCTGGCGGTGCGCGACGCGATCAACGCCGGCGAGGTCCCGGGACCGACCCTCTACGTCGCGGGGCCCTTCATCCAGCACGAGCCCTACCCGGGGACCGAGAGCTACCGCTGGGGGGTTCAGGGCGCCGCCGACGCCCGGGCCAAGGTGAAGCGCCTGGCCGACGCCGGGGTCGACCTGATCAAGATGATCGACCAGGACCAGATGACCATGGAGGAGGTCCGGGCGGTGGTGGACGAAGCCCACGCCCACCACCTGCCGGTCATCGCCCACGCGCACCGGCCCGAGGAGATCCGCCGCGGCATCGCGGCCGGGGTCGACGACTTCGAGCATACGGGTCTGGGGACCATGCCCGAGTACCCCGAGGACGTCTACGCCCTGATGAAGTCCCGCGCCAACACGCTCTACTGGACGCCCACGGTCGCCCCGTTGCTGCTCTACGAGGAGACCCGGGACGCCTTCCCGGAGCGCCTCGAAGACCCTCGCTGGCATCTGGGCCTGCCGCCCGAGGTGGTGGCCGACGTGGCCCGCTCCCTCGCCCACTGGGACCGGCTCGACTACTACCGGGTGATCCCGCGGCGGGTGCCGACCCTGGCGCGCAAGTTCCAGCAGCTCCGCGACTCGGGCGTCACCCTCCTGATCGGCACCGACAGCGGCGTGCCCGGCGTCTTCCACAGCGACTCGACCTGGCACGAGATCGACTACTGGGTGAACCGCTTCGGGGTGCCGGCCATGGACGCGCTGCGCGCCGCCACGTACTGGCCCGCGGTCCAGATGGGGGTGATCGACCAGGTCGGGACGATCTCCCCGGGCAAGAAGGCCGACGTCATCGCGGTGCGCGGCGACGTGCTACGCCACGTCGACCTCCTTTCGGACGTCGACCTGATCATCAAGGGAGGCGTGCGCTACAAGTAGGCCCATGCGAACCTTGCGCTCCATCGCCCTCTGCGCCCTCCTGGCGCTCCTCCTCCCCGCACCCGGCACGGCCCTGGAGACCCGCTACACCCGCCCGATCGAGGTGCCGCGGGCCGGGTGGGTGCGGGTGCCCCTCGCCCCGGAGGTCTTGCGCGCGGCGGAAAGCTCCGGCGGGACCCTACGGCTCTTCGGCCCCGAGGGCGAGGACGTCCCGTTCCGCCGCGTGCCGGTGGAGCCGAGCGGCGTGAGCGCTGCGGCCGAGCGGGCGGACGACTGCGGACCGGAGATCGCTGGCACCGCGCCCGAGGCGCTGCACGCCGGCTCGTACCACCTCACCCTGGCCCGTCCCGACTGCCGCTCCCCCGAGTCGCCCTCGAGCGCATCGGCCCGCACCGTCTGCCGGCTCTCGGTGGGGGGGCCGGGCCGCTACCTTCGCCGCCTGGACTTCGTCGTCAGGGGCGGAGGCGCGGTCGCCTATCGCCTGTTCCATGCCGAGGCGGGACGGTGGGAGCCGTTGGGAGAAGGCACCTGGGAGGCGGCGGCCGGTGAGACGTCCCACTGTCTGTCCCTGGCCCTCGGGCTCTCGGGGCCGGGCGAGTCTCTGCGCCTGGAGCTTTACTCGGAGGGCGATCCGGCGCCGACGATGCGCGACTACGGCGCCGACTTCGCCGGGGAGGCGCTGCTCTTCCGGGCGCGCCGAGCGGGCACCCACACCCTCGCCTACGGGCCCTCGGTGGTCGTGGGCTCCCCGGAGCCGGCTCCCAGCCTGCCTCCGGGCGTCGAGGCGATGCAGCTCGAGGCCGGTCCCGCGGAGGCCGGCTCGGCACCCGCCGCGCCGCCGGCCCTACCCGAGTCCGCGGGCGCGGCCCCGGCGATCCATTTCGCCGGGACCTGGCCGGTGAGCGCCGAAGAGGACGCCGAGCCCGGCGAGCTCTATCGGTTGGTACTTCCCCCGCCGGTCTACCGGGTCGCCCGTGACGACCTGCGCGACCTTCGCCTGATCGCCACCGACGTCCAGGTGCCCTTCGCGAGGTGGCGGCCGGACGAGCCGGTGCTCGCCGCCCAGCTCCGGGACGAGGCGCCGGTGCGCGCCGAGACGGCGGGCCACAGCCGGCTGGAGGTGGCGCTCACCGCTCCGCGACTGCCGCTGTCCGCCCTGGTGTTGAGCACTCCGGCCGCCGACTTCCGGCGCCGGGTGCGCGCCCTCTATCAGACGGCGGCCGAGGGCGGAGCCGGCGGCGAGCTCGAAGCGGCGACCCCCTGGCTCGAGTGGCGGTGCGCCGCGCGCGCTCCTTTGCCCTGCCGCCTCACCCTGGCCCTCGACGGCGCTCCCGCCGGGTCGGTGACGGTGGAGATCGACGATCGGGGCGCCTCGCCGCTGGGCCGCCTCGACGTCGAGCTCTGGCGCCGGCGGGACGTGCTCCTCTTTCCCTGGCCCTCGGGCGAGCGCGCCCTGGCACTGGGCGCCGGGAGCCAGGAGCTCCGAGCCCCGGACTACTCCTTGGCGAGCCGCCTCGACGAGCTCCTGGCGAGGCCGTGGCGCGAGGCCCAGGTGGTCCTCGAGCCGGGGGACGAGGGATCTGGAGGCGGGCGCGTCGGGAGCTGGGCGGTGGCGGTGAGCCTGATCGCGGCGGCGGCGGTGCTGCTGCTCCTCCTCCACGGCGCGCTGAAAGAGCAGGAAGCGCGGTAACCTCTGCCGATGGACCGCGAGCTCCAGCGAGGATGGAGGCTGCTGCTCGGCGCGGCGGCCCTGGTCGTCGTGATCGCCGGCCTCAAGGCGGCGTCGGTCTTCTTCCTGCCCCTCTTCCTGGCCCTCTTCCTGACCATCCT
>CAZIIB010000249.1:0-6026 GCA_964539125.1 uncultured Thermoanaerobaculia bacterium
CGACCCACCGTGGGCGCCTCCGCGGCCTGGACCCTGGCCCGCCCCAACCCCCGCTTCCTGCCCCTGACCGACGAGTGGAACGACGCGTGGAGCGTCGGGGTCTCGGCCCGCTGGTCGCTCTGGGACGGCGGCCGGACCGCGGCCGACGTGGCCACCGCCAAGGCCCGGCGCGGCGCCCTCGCCGAGCAGCTCGCCGACGCCCGGCGCCAGGTCGACCTCGACGTGGAGCGGGCGCGACTGGGCCTCACCTCGGCGCAGGCGGCGATCGAGGCCGCCGACGCCGCACGGAAGGCCGCCGCGGCCCGCCTGGCTGCCGAGGAGGACCGCTACGAAGCCGGACTCTCGACCACCGCCAACGTCCTCGACGCCCAGACCGAGCTGGCTGCGGCGGAGAGGCAGCAGGTCGAGGCCCGCACCGGCGCCTGGATCGCCCAGGCCCGACTCGATTGGGCGGTGGGCCGATGAACGAGATCATCGTCCAGGCCGACCACCTGACTCGCACCTTCGGGGACTTCACGGCCGTCGACCGGGTGAGCTTCCAGGTCGAGCGCGGTGAGGTCTTCGGCTTTCTCGGCTCGAACGGCGCCGGCAAGACGACCACCATCCGGATGCTCTGCGGCCTGCTGGCTCCCAGCGGCGGCAGTGCCTCGGTCGCCGGCTTCGACGTCGCCACCCAGGCCCAGGAGATCAAGCGCCGCGTGGGCTACATGTCCCAGAAATTCTCGCTCTACTCCGACCTGACGGTGGCCGAAAACCTCCGCTTCTGGGGCGGTGCCTACGGCCTCTTCGGGCGGCGCATCGCCGAGCGGTCGCGCTGGGCCGTGGAGACGGCGGGGCTCGAGGAGGAGACGGGCGTGCTGGTGCGCGACCTGCCGGGGGGGTTCCGGCAGCGCCTCGCGCTCGGCGCCGCGCTCCTCCACGAGCCGCCCGTCGTGTTCCTCGACGAGCCCACCGGCGGCGTCGACCCGGCGGCCCGGCGCCGTTTCTGGGACCTGATCGACGAGCTTTCGGCCGGTGGCACCACCGTCTTCGTCACCACCCACTACATGGACGAGGCGGAGCGCTGCCACCGGGTCGCCCTGATGCACGCCGGCCGCCTGATCGGCCTCGACACCATTCCCGCCCTCAAGCGCACCTTCCCCGAAGGCAGCGTGGTGGAGATCTCCTGCGCCCACTCGGCGCGGGCTCTGCCGCTGCTCGACGAGATGCCCGGCGTCGGAGAGGTGGCGCTCTTCGGCGACACCCTGCACGCCGTGCTCGCGTCGCCGGACCACCTGGCTGAGGTGCGCCGGCGCCTCGAGGAGGCCGGCTTCGGCCCCGTGGAGGCGCGCCCCATCGTGCCGTCGCTCGAGGACGTCTTCCTGCGAAGCATCCGGGAAGCCGAGGCCGACCCGGCGGGTGCCCAGGGGCCCGCCCGCGACGGCTCTCCGGCGGCGGCGGGAGGTGCGCCGTGATCCGCCGCACCCTCGCCGTGGCGGTCAAGGAGCTGCTCCAGCTCCGGCGCGACTTCCGCTCCACCCTGACGCTCCTCGGAATGCCGCTGGTGCTGCTGCTGCTCTACGGCTTCGCCCTCTCCTTCGACGTGCAGCACATCCGCCTGACGGTCATCGACCAGGACGGCACCCAGGCCGCGCGCGACGTGGCGCAGGCATTCCTCGAGAGCGGCTACTTCGACCTGGTGCACCACGGGCACGACCCGCGGGTGCTCGACGAGTTGTTCGACACCGGCCACACCCAGGCCGCGGTGGTGATCCCGCGGCGCTACGGGGCCGACCTCGCCGCCGGCCGCGAGACCACCCTCCAGTTCGTCCTCGACGGCGCCGACTCCCAGACCGCCACCACGATCCTCGGCTACGCCCGCCAGATCGTCGGATCGATCACGCCCGTGCTCCGCCGTCCCGGTGGCCTGGGGCCCGTCGCCCCGTTGCCCCTGGTCTGGTACAACCCCGATCTCTCCTCCTCGCGCTTCCTGGTCCCCGGCCTGGTCGCCTTCATCCTCATGATCACGGCGGTCATCGCCACCGCGCTGGCCGTGGTGCGGGAGAAGGAGCGCGGCACCATGGAGTCCCTGCGCGCCACCCCCTTGCTCGCCATCGAGCTGCTCGTCGGCAAGACCGTGCCCTACCTGCTCCTGGCCTCGGTCTCCGCCGCCGGCTCGCTGGCCCTCGCCTGGGCCCTCTTCGGCGTGCCGCTCCACGGCTCGCTCTTCTGGCTCGCCGTGGTGACGCTCCTCTTCCTCCTGGGCGGTCTCGGCTGGGGCGTGCTCCTCTCCACCCTCGCCGACACCCAGCAGGTGGCCTTCCAGATGGGCCTTCTCTCCACCATGCTCCCCACCCTCCTGCTGTCGGGCTTCGTCTTCCCCATCTCCTCCATGCCCAAGGCGATCCAGGTGGTGAGCCTCATCGTGCCCGCCCGCTACTTCCTGGTCGCCCTGCGGGAGATCATCCTCAAGGGCGCGGGACCGGCGGTGTGGTGGCGCGACGCCGCCGAGCTGGCCGTCTTCGCCGTTCTCGTCCTCGCCCTCGCCACCGTCCGCACCATCCGGAGCCTCTGACATGCGCTCACTCCTCAATCTCCTGGTCAAGGAGCTCCTGCAGCTCAAGCGGGACCCGAAGATCCTGCCGATCCTCTTCCTCGCGCCGGTCCTCCAGCTCCTGATCCTCGGCTACGCCGCCACCACCGACATCAAGCAGGTCGAGCTGGCGGTCTGTGACCTCGACCACACCGCGGCCAGCCGCGAGCTGGTCGAGCACCTCACCAGCTCCACCTACTTCCGCGAGGTCGCCCGGGTGAGCTCCCAGGACGGGCTCGACCCGCTGCTCGAAGCCGGCGTGGCCCGCCTCGCGCTGACCATCCCCGCCGGCTATCAAGCCGATCGGCTCTCGGGCCGCCCCGGCCCGGTGCAGGTCCTCGCCGACGGCTCGGACGCCATGGCCGGCACCACCGGTCTCGGCTACGCCCTCTCCGCCCTGCAGACCGAGTCCGTCCGCGCCGGCGTCCGCCCCCAGGTGGAGCTGCGCCCGAAGGTGCTCTACAACCCCGATCTCCTGTCGCGCAACTTCATGGTGCCGGGCGTCCTGGCGATGATCAGCATGGTGATGACCATGATGCTCACCGCCATGGCCCTGGTGCGCGAGCGCGAGGTGGGCACCATGGAGCAGCTCCTGGTGACGCCCCTGAAGCCGGCGCAGCTCATCGTCGGAAAGCTGGTGCCCTACGCCCTGGTCGGCTTCGTGGAGATCCTCACCGCCCTGCCGGTGGTGCTCTTCTGGTTCCACGTGCCGCTCCGCGGCTCGCTCGCGCTGCTCCTCGCCCTGGTCGTGCCCTTCATGCTCTGCACCCTGGGGCTCGGGCTCCTGGTCTCCACTCTGTCGTCGACGCAGCAGCAGGCCATGATGCTGGCCGCCTTCGTCTTCATGCTGCCGCAGATCTATCTGTCGGGGTTCATCTTCCCGATCCAGAACATGCCGCGGATCTTCCAGCTCGCCACCTACGTCGTGCCGCTGCGCTACTTCGTGGTCATCCTGCGGGGGGTGTTCCTGAAGGGCGTGGGGCTCGCCACCCTCTGGCCGCAGGTCGCGGCGCTGCTCGTCCTCGGCCTGATGATCCTCACCCTGGCCCGCCTGCGCTTCCGCCAACAGCTGGGGTGAGGATGGCTCACTAACAATGCTATTGACAAGCTCTCCCCAGGGCCGCTAGGCTCGGCGACGCCGTCGAGGTCGCCATGAGCAAAGACACCTTGGGAGAGTTCGAGCACCAGGTCCTCCTGGCGGTGCTTCGCCTGGGTGGCGAGGCGTACAGCGTCCCGCTGGTTCTGGAGCTCGAGGAGCGGACCGGCCGGGAGGTGGCGCAGCCCGCGGTGTACATCGCCCTCAGGCGGCTCGAGGCCAAGCGCCTCTTGACCTCGCGAATGGACGACCGAGCGGTGGGCGAGACCGGTCGGGTGCGGCGCTACTTCACGATCACCCCGGCGGCGCTCGAGCGACTCAAAGCGACGCGACGCGCGCTCGTTCGTCTCTGGGAGGGGCTCGACACACAGCTCGACGAGGCGTGATGCGGCGGCGTTCTCCAGCGGGTTCCTCGGGCAAGCGCACCGGCGCCATGCCCCGGGTACCGCGGCCGGTGCTCTGGCTGCTCGCCGGACTGCTCCCCGCCGACGAGCGCCGGATCGTGCTGGGCGAGCTCGAGGAGCTCTACGAGCTCCGCCATGCCCGCCAGGGCGAGCCAGCGGCCCGCGCATGGCTCCGCCGGCAGCTCGTCCAGTACCCCTGCCGGCTGCTGATCGAGCGCCTGCGCCCCGGGCGGGCCCTGTACCGAGGCGTCCCGGAACACCCCACCCGCCGGAGCCCGCCGCCGGCGACTCAGCGGCCCCAACGGCCGGGAGGCTCGATGCGAGACGTGATGAACGACCTGCGACACGCCGTGCGGAGCCTGCTCCGGACCCCCACTCTCGGCGCCACGCTCGTCCTCACGGTGGGCCTGGGGCTCGGCGCCACCACCGCGATGTTCGCGGTCATCCACGCCGTCCTGCTGGCGCCGCTGCCCTACGCCGATCCGAGCCGCCTGGTCCGCGTCTACACCGACTCGCCGCCCCACCGCTGGCCGTTCTCGGTGGCGGACTACCTGGCCCTCGACGAGCAACAGACGGCGTTCGGCCAGGTCGCCGGCTACACCAACGCCGCCATGGCCTTTCACCGCGGCGAGGTGGCGGAACGCCTCCGCGGTCGGCAGGTGACCTGGGGCTACTTCTCCCTCCTGGGCATCCGGCCCGAGCTCGGCCGGGTGTTCGTCCGCGCCGACGCTGCGCCCGACGCCGGCCCCATGGTCGTGGTGAGCCACGACTTCTGGCAGCGCTATCTGGGCGGCGACGACGCGGCGGTGGGCGAGAGCGTCCGCCTGGGCGGGGTCGGCTATCGGCTGGTCGGGGTGCTCCCGGCCACGGTGGGTCCCCTCGAGCAGGGGCAGGATTTCTTCGCCCTCGCCCGCTGGCAGACTCCACCGCGACGGGGTCCCTTCTTCATCACGGTCCTGGGCCGGCTCCGTCCCGGCGTCACCCGGACGGCCGCCCAGGACGAGCTGCGCGCCATCGACCGGCGGATCTTCCCGCTCTGGCAGGCCAGCTACCAGGACCGTCGGGCCTCCTGGGGCGCGGTAGATCTGAAAGAGCACGTGGTCGGCGACGTGGGCCCCACCCTGTCCATCGTCCTGGCGGCGGTGGGTCTGATGCTCCTCATCGCCTGCACGAACGCCGCGAATCTCCTCCTCGCCCGGGCCCTGGAGCGCCGGCGTGAGATCGCCATCCGAGGAGCTCTGGGCGCCTCGCGGGGCCGCCTGGTGCGGCATCTGCTGGCGGAGAACGCCGTCCTCGCCCTGGGCGCGGCGGGGATCGGGGCGGCCCTGGCCGCCGCCGGGGTGCGGCTTCTCCGGACGGCCGGCTCCGGCTACATCCCCCGGGCGCACGAGATCGCGCTGCACGGCCCGGAGCTCGGCTTCCTGGTGGCGACCACCGCCGCGGCAGGCGTCCTCTTCGGCCTGCTTCCGGCCCTCGCCGGGGCCCGCTCGTCGCTCGACCGGGCGCTCGCCTCCGGCAGCCGGTCCACCACCGGAGCACCGGTGGCACGGCGTGCGAGGCGCTGGCTGGTGGCCGGGCAGTTCGCCGTCGCGACTCCGCTCCTCGTCGCCTCGGCCCTCCTGGTGGCAAGCCTGGTGCGACTCCAGCGGGTGGACCCCGGCTTCGACAGCCGAAACCTGCTCACGGCGGCACTCCTCCTGCCGGCCGATCACTACCCCGACCGCGCCGCCACCGACGCCTTCTGGGAGCGGGCGCGGCGCCGCATCGAAGCCCTGCCCGGGGTCCGGGACGTGGCGCTGGCGGACGGGCGGCCACCGGCGGACGTCGCGCAGATGAACAACTTCGACCTCGAGGACCATCCCACGCCCCACGGCGAGTCTCAGCCCTCGACGCCGTGGGTGTCGGTCACCCCGGGCTACTTCCGACTGATGGGAATGCCTCTGCTGCGAGGCCG
>CAZIIB010000250.1:0-6019 GCA_964539125.1 uncultured Thermoanaerobaculia bacterium
CAAGGGCACCGGCGCGATCGAGGTCGACATGCAGTTCATGGCGCCGGTCACCGTGCCGTGCGAGGAGTGCCAGGGGCGCCGCTTCCGGCCCGAGGTGCTCCGGGTCGCCTTCCGCGGCCGCTCCATCGACCAGGTGCTCGACCTCACCGTCGACGAGGCGACGGAGCTCTTCGCCGGCCACCGCAAGCTCGAGAAGCGCTTGAAAGTGCTGGCCGACGCCGGGCTGGGGTACCTGCGCCTCGGCCAGCCGACCTCGACGCTGTCGGGCGGCGAGGCCCAGCGCCTGAAGCTCGCCGCCTTCCTCGACCGGCCGAAGAAGGAGAAGCCGAGGCTCTTCCTGTTCGACGAGCCCACGACCGGCCTCCACCTCTCGGACGTCGACCTCCTCTACGGCACCCTCCGGCGCCTGGTCGAGCGCGGCGACGGCGTCATCGTGGTGGAGCACGCGGTCGACCTCGTCGCCCGCGCCGACTGGATCGTCGACCTGGGGCCGGGAGGGGGGATCCACGGCGGCGAGCTCCTCTACTCCGGCCCCCTGGAGCCCTTCCTCGACGAGGTCGAGAGCCCCACCGCCGAGGAGCTCCGCAAGCACCTGCGGTGGAAGCGGGCGAAGAAGAGGACAACCGCCGACACCGGCTAGGACTCGGCCGACAGGGCCGACTCAGGGAACCCACCGCGGCGGCTTTGTAACTCTTCGCGAGCGGCTACGTCGTACCTCGGCGAGCAAGAACCCTGGTCCCGGACCCGGCGGAGCGATCCCGGCCCGCGGCCCGAGGTTGGCAGGCAGCCAACGGAGGACTCCGACATGAGCGCCGTCTCGCAGACCACTCGCCTCGCCACACCGCTCGCATTCGCCGCCGTCGCGCTCTGTGCGGCGGGCCCGGTTCAGTCCGCGCCGCCACGCCGGCACGAGGTCACCTTCAGCAACGGCGAGGTCCAGCTCTCCGGTACGGTGGTGATCCCGTCGCGACCGGCGCCGGTGCCCGCTGTCGTCTTCGTCCACGGCTCGGGCCCGATGACCCGCGAAGGGTTCCAACCCTATGCCGAGACCTTCGCCCGACTGGGCGTGGCCAGCCTCCGCTACGACAAGCGAGGCACCGGGAAGTCTGGGGGCTCCTGGACGACCGCTTCCCTCGACGATTTGGCCGGAGATGCCCAGGCGGCGGTTCGGCTCTTGAAGAAAGATCCGCGCATCGATCCGGCGCGGATCGGGTTCTGGGGAGTCAGCCAAGCTGGCTGGGTGGCGGCTCGCGCCGCGGCCCGGGAGGGGGACACGGGGTTTCTCGTCCTGATCTCGGGAGGAGGCGTCAGCCCGCTGGAGGAAGAGCGCTACTCCTACGAGCAAGAGTTCCGCGATGCCGGCCTCTCCGAGACGGAGACGACGACCGGCCTCGCGGTGGTCGACCAGTACTTCCACTACCTGGCGAGCGGCGACGGCCGCCCCCAACTGATGGCGCGGCTGGCGACCCTGCGCGCCAACCAGAAGAGCAAGCTCCACCTCCTGGCGGAACAACTGGAGCGGATTCTGCCTTCACCGGACAACCGCCGGAGCTGGAGCTGGGTCGCCACCTACGACCCCACCCCCGACATCGCCAAGCTGCACTGCCCGCTTCTCTTGATGTTCGGCGATCGGGACCACGAGGAGCCGACGGAGGCGGCCGTGAAGGGATGGCGGCAGGGTCTCCAAGAGGCGGGGAACCAGGAGCTGACCCTCATGGTCTTCCCCGGAGCAGGCCACGGCATCCGGATGGGCCGGCATCGGACCTCGGGCCATCGCCCACCCTTCGCCGACGGTTACATGGAGGCCATGGTCGGCTGGCTGTGGCTCCACGTGGTCTCCGTGGGCGAGGACCCGGGCTCCACGCCGCACCCGCCCCGCTGACGGCCGGACCCTCGAGGTCAGCCGGCACGAAAGGACCCGAGCGCAGGTTGCCAGACCGTGCAAGGACGAGCTGGCGCCGGGGAACCCGCCACCCTCGATCCGCTCCGGCTCGCGCCCTCGCCTTGCCGGACCCACCTCCCCTGACGGGGCTCATTCGGAGTCGTCGTTCCATATAGTTGAAGTCTTGCGGCTAGAAAATACGAAAAGTCAATTCGACCATTGACTTCCTTGTCCCGCCGTGCTACGTTGTGTCGAGAAGGAGAGAGCCCGATGGATATCTCGAAAGCCCTTTGCCCCGAGTGCCGAGCCCCCATGAAGATCCGACGCCTGGTCTGTCCCCAAGGCCACGTCGCCATGGAGGGAGAGTTCGAGGTGCCGGCTCTGGCCCGCTTGAGCCTGGAAGAGCAGCTCTTCGTGACCGCCTTCGTGCGCTGCCACGGCTCGCTCAAGCGCATGGAGGAGCTGTTCGAGATCAGCTATCCGACGGTGAAGAACCGACTGAACGCGATCATCGGCAAGCTCGATGACGCCTTCGACGCCCCGTCCTCGAACCTCGAGGTCCTCGAGCGCCTGGAAAACGGCGACGTGACGGTGGAGGAAGCGTTGGCGGAGCTCCGCTGAGAGCGTGTGACCGAATCACCGCCCGGCGACGGGCGGCCGGAAAGGAGAACGACGATGTCCGTGGAACGACGCAAGATCCTGGAGATGCTCGCGGCCGGCAAGATCAACCCGGAGGAGGCGGAGCGGCTCCTCAATCGGCTGGAGTCGCCCGCCGCGCCCGAGACCGCTCCCGAGGGCGAGGCGGCGGGAGCTTCCGGAACCAGCGAGGGTGAAGGCCGCCCGCGGGCGCCGCGCTTCCTGCGCGTCCTGGTGGACTCGCCCGAGCGCGACAACGTCAACATCCGGGTGCCGTTGGGGCTCGTGCGAACCGGCCTCAAGCTGTCGACCATCCTGCCGGGGAGGGTCAGCCACCGCCTGTCCGAAAAGGGTATCGACCTCTCCCACCTGGGCAAGCTGGACGAGGAGGCCCTGACCGCCGCCCTCGCGGAGCTCCAGGTCGACATCGATACCGACGGTGGCGAGAAGGTCCGCGTCTTCTGCGAGTAGCGCGCGCCTTCACGCCTGCCAGCCCTCAGGTGATTCCTCGCTCCATCGCCGTCAGGAACCCCAGCGCCTCGATGCGCTCGTGGAGCGGGAAGCGCGCCTCGCCCGGGTAGATCACGTACAGCCGGTCCAGGCCGAGGGCGTCGAGGGCCGAGAACATCGACCGCGTGGCGCGCGGCGCGGACGTCCGCTCGAGCTCGAACCCGAGCCGCTCGTTGCCCTCCATGACCAGGAGGTCCAGCTCGGCGCCCTGGTGGGTCGCCCAGAAGTAGCACCGGTCCCAGGGAACGCCCAGAACCCGGACGATCTCAGCCATGGCGAAGCCCTCCCACGAGGCACCCACCTTCGGGTGGCCGAGAAGCTCGGCTTGCGTGCCGAGGCCTAGGAGGGCGTGGAGGAGGCCCGTGTCGCCGAGGAAGACCTTCGGGGAGCGGACCTGCCGCTTGCCGACGTTCTCGAACCAGGGCTGGAGCTGGCGAACGACCAGGGCATCGGTCAGGGTGTCGAGATAGCGACGGACCGTGGGGCCGGAGACCCCCAGGCTCCGCCCCACCGCGGCCGCGTTCCATCGCTCGCCGTGGTAGTGCGCGACCATGGTCCAGAAGCGCCGCATGGTGGTCGCCGGCACGCTGACCCCGAGCTGCGGCAGGTCTCGCTCCAGGAAGGTCCGGATGAAGGACTCGCGCCAGCGCAGGCTCTCCCGGTCCCCTCCGGCGAGGAAGGAGAGTGGGAAACCGCCCCGAAGCCAGAGGGTCTCCCAGGCGTCGAGGCCCACCTCGTCGACCCGCAGGGGCGGCAGCTCGTGGTAGGCGATCCGCCCCGCCAGGGTCTCGGAGGTCTGCCGCAGCAGGTCCGGTCCGGCGCTGCCCAGGACGAGGAAACGGGCAGGATTCTCGGGGCGGTCGACCAGGACCCGCAGCAGCGGAAACAGCTCCGGCCGGTGCTGGACCTCGTCGATCACCACCAGCCCTTCCAGGGGCTCCAGGGCGAGCTTCGGGTCGGAAAGCCGCGCCCGGTCCGTGGGATCCTCCAGGTCGAAAACGGTGGAGGGCCCCGGGCGCCGCGCCAGGAGCTCCCGGGCCAGGGTCGTCTTGCCCACCTGGCGGGCACCCAACAACCCGACCACGGGAAACTGCTCCAGGAGCCGCTCCAGCTCCGCGCGGTGATGGAGGCGGTCGATCATCGAGCGGGGAGTTTACCATGAAAATCGAACGCCAAGCGTTAGATTTTCATGGAAATTCCTGGCTCTCGAGCGTCTCGAGATCGAGCAGGTCCTTGTTCCGGCCGCTCGCCTTCTTGTTCCGGATCAGCTCGTTTCGCCCGAGGCAGGGGACCTCGAGGCCTTCCACCGTGACGAGCTTACGACTGGGCCAGGCGTCCTCGAAGGAGACGCCGTCGATCTCGGTGATGATGTCGATCCGGCGCGGCGGCTGGCCCATCTGGAAGACCATGGAAGGAGCCACCAGGTCGTCGACCGTCAACCCGGCGGCCTCGACGGGTGCGCCGAAGCGCAGAAGCGCTCGCCACACACGGGTCGCATTCTCGGGCGTCGAACGGACCCAGAGGTCCAGGTCGCCGGTGGCTCGAGGGAAACCATGAGCGGCCATGGCGAACGCGCCGACGACCAGGAACTCGGCACCTTCGTCCTGGAGCGCGCCGACGATGTCGAAGAAGTCAGGGTTCAGGTCCATCGGCCGGAGGGTCGTGGAGGCGCCTCTTGACGATGGGCATCTCTTCGCGCCGGTAGTCCGGGATCGGCCGGCCCGCCCCCGCCTGTGTCAGGGCCCAGGCATCCTGCGCCAGGCGCCACATCATTCCCAGCCGCTCGGCGGCGGTCGTCGTGGCGCTGAGATCCTCGGAAGGCTCCTCGCCGAGCCGGAACTTCCGAACCTGCCAGCCAGCCCGGGCCTCGGCACGCTTCGGAACGTCCGGATCCACGGCAGGCTCGCCCATGGCCCGAGTATAGCGGCCAAGGTCAAGGAGGCGAACAGGTTCCAGCCGCTTGTCAGCACAGCCGCCATCGACCGCATAGCGCCGGCCTCCGAGCGCGAGTGCCCACCACTTCTCCGGCTGGCCTCACGGGTTGGTGAAGATCAAGTGGCCACCGACCCGGCGCCAGCGGACGACCGGTACGGCCTCGCCGTCCACGTCCCGAGTCACCCACTCCCAGGTGGCGCGGCCGTCGGGACCCGCGAAGCTCCAGGTCATCTCCCAGATCCCAGGCGCGCCCTCCACGTCCTTGACGCGAAGCGTCTTGGGCCACCTGGGCCGCCCTCCTCGCGCCAGGGCTGCATCACATGCTTCGTTGAACTTGCGGACGGCGTCGCGAAACAGGCGTTTCTCATGGTCGGTCAGCCTCCGGTAGTCCGCCTCGAAGCTGTGCGCGGTCTCGAACCTCACGGGCGCTTGCCGTCGAGGGCGTCCAGGAGCTGGTCGACGTCCTCGTACGAGCGAACGCGCCCCGCAGCGATGTCTTCGTCCGCTTCGCGTTCCATCCGCTGCCAGCGCTCGGTCCAGAACCAGCGCTGATCCGCGGGCACGGAGGCCAGTGGATAGAGCTCGATGACGCCGTCCTCCCGCTCGACGACGCGAACCTGCGCGCCCGGCTCGTCCAGATGGTGGCGCTTCCGCAGGTCCGAGGGCAAAGCAAGCGTTCCGCGAGCTTGCAGGGCCAGGTGGTACTCACGTCGACTCATTCCGTCACCTCCCACGTGACCAGGATACCGTATCGCTGTGATGCCGCAAAGCAGCCACGCAGCCGAGCGCTGCAAGGTGCCCGAAGCAGACAGGTGTCGCCGAGGGGGGCCACTTCTCTGGCAGCCGCCTTCGCCGCTGGGCCCTACCCTCCCGCCTCGGACTCGGGAGGGTCTGAAAAGTGGCTGGTACCTTCCCGCGCCGTTCGTGCGAACCGGCCTCAAGCTGTCGACCATCTTGCCGGGGAGGGTCAGCCACCGCCTGTCCGAGTTTGGTATGTTCGTATGAGAACTGGTCTTTATTGAAGTCTATGGGTTTATTGTCGTTTTCGGTTTGATT
>CAZIIB010000251.1:0-6019 GCA_964539125.1 uncultured Thermoanaerobaculia bacterium
CAAGAAGATGATGTAGGAGCTGATGACCGGTCTGAGAAGGAGGACGATCAGCTTGTAGCTTCCGAAGACCTTCTGGACCTCGAGCTTGAGACTACGTGCGAGCATTGTCATTCGTTCACCACCCGGATGTAGACGTCCTCGAACGAGAGCCCACTCATGTGGAGCTCCTTGATCTCTTCGCGCAGGGCGGGTCGGGAGACCAGCTTCTCGACCATCGGCCAGACCTGGCCCCACTGGCCCTCGAGGGTCTGTAGATCGGCGCCCCGTTCGACCACTGACAGACCGTTCCAGGACGCCACCTCCGTCAGGATCTCGGGAGCCGCTCGCAGGCGCACGGTCACGTTCTCGCTGTAGCGGTCGCGCAGCTCCGGAACCGACCCTTCGACCTGGATCCGGCCGCGGTTGATGATGGCGACCCGCGTGCAGAGCTGCTCGACCTCGTGCATCAAGTGGCTGATCAGGAGGACCGTCTTGCCCTGGCCGTGGAGGTCCTGGACCACCGACCGCACCTGCTGGGCGACGTCGGGATCGAGCCCGGACGTGGGCTCGTCGAGGATCAGCAGCTCCGGGTCGTGGACCAGGGCCCGGGCGAGGGCGGTTCGCTGCCGCAGCCCCTTGGACAGTGCGTTTCCCTTCTTCTTGCGGTGTGGCTCGAGACCGAGGTCCCGGATCAGCCGATCGACCCGTTCGACCGGAGCTCCGAAGAGGGTCGCCGTGTAGAGCAGGTTGTCCTCGACCGAGGCCTCTCCATAGATGTTCGCCTTTTCGAACACCACCCCGATCCTCCGGTTCCGTTCCGGCGACGGGCCGTCGACCGGGGAATCGAAGACATGCACCGATCCGCCGTTGGGACGGGTCAGGCCGAGGATGAGCTTGAGAGTGGTCGTCTTGCCGGCACCGTTCGGTCCCAGCAGGCCGAAGAACTCCCCGCGCTCGATCTCGAGGTCGATCCCGGCGACGGCCTCCACGTCGCCGTATCGCTTGCGCAGCTCCTGGAGGCGGATCATGACGGCACCGCCCGGAGGTGCTCGCCCGCGATCATCGAGTTCACGAACGCGAGGACGTCCCGCAGCGCGCGGTCCCAGGGCAACTGGAACTCCGTGGCGAAGCGCTCCACGAGCTGTTGGAGGGTCGGGTGGTCCTCCGCGAGCTGCCAGAGGAAGGACCCCGTGGAGTTCAGGGTCACGACCCGGGTCGCTTCGGCGCCCCGGACCATGAGCTGCACGTTCCCGTCCGAGGGCCGGTGGCGCCAGACGCGGAGCACCGACATACAGCGCACCTGGTCGAGGTCCACGTCCGGGCTGACTTCCGGCAGGAAGTTGCGCTCGACGCTGGTGTACGTCTTGCCTCTCATGATTGGCTCCTCAGGAGGCGACGGCCAAGTCCGCGGGGACTGCCTCGCGCGCAGGGGCTTCCCGGTTCTTCCGCGCGGTGATGTCGCACATCCGGCTCATGTTCGCCTCGAAGTAAAGGTTTCGGATCTCCTCCGCCGTCAAGTGCGCGGTGTTCATCACCGGAGTGATGAAGTTGTACTGGCGCCACTTCGTGTGCTGGATCTCGATCCCCAGGTTCCCGGCCTCGAGGAACAGATCGGTTCCCGGCAGGGGGGTGGCGATCGAGAACTCCGTGCGGACCTGTCCCGGGCGGGCGGCCATGGCCCGGAGCTTCGCGGCGAGCACGACGGTGTCGCGAATCGTCTCCTCGGTGTCGGCGTGATGACCGATGATGATCGAGGCTGCGACCTTGATGCCCGCGTCGACCGCCATGCGGACGGCTTCGCAGATCTGGTTGCGGGTGGTGTTCTTCCGGATCGCCTTGAGGACGCCGTCGTTGCCCGACTCGACCCCGAACTGGATCGTCGTGCAGCCGGCCTCCGCCATCTTCGAGAGGAGCTCCGCGTTGATCGTGTCCACTCGGCTCTCGCAAGTCCAGGTGATGGGAAAGGGCAGCTCCAGGATGGCGTCGCACAACCCGATCGCGCGGCGCTTGATCGCCGTGAACAAGTCGTCCGCGAAGAAGAAGTGGCTGAGCCCGAAGCTGTCGTGGAGGTAGCGGATCTCGGCCACGAAGCTCTCGGTGCCGCGCGGGCGGTACTGGCGGAAGGACAGGGGCCCGGCAGCGCAGAAGTTGCAGTTGAACGGGCAGCCCCTCGCGCTCAGGATGATGCCGGGAAGGTCGTAGCGGTCGACGTGGATCATGTGCCACGCCGGGAACGGCAGGGCGTCCAGGTCGCGAATCTGTGGCGCCCTCGGTGTCAGTCGGACCGAGTCGCCGTCCAGGTAGCCGAGGCTCTGGATGTCTTCGAGCCGGCCGCGGCCGAGAAGCAGGTGATCGGCGAGCTCGCCCATCACCTCCTCCGCCTCGCCGGCGACCACGTAGTCGATGCACGGCTCGGCGAGGGTCTGCTCCATCGTTCCTGTCGTGTGGGGCCCTCCGAACACGATCGGCACCTGGGGATCGGCCGCGCGGATCCTGGAGGCGATCTCCAGCGCGTTGTCGTAGCCGACGGTGCAGCAGCCGAATCCGACCAGATCCGGGCCGAAGTCATTGAGGAACCCGTCGAGCTCGGCGCCGGTGCTCGCCCCCTGGTCCCAGAGCCGCACGTCGTATCCGCGCCGCTCGAGAGCGGCGGCGACGTACATCGTGCCGATCGGCGGCACGGGGTTCAGGATGCCGCGGAGATCCCGGTCCATCAGGTTGAAGTACGAGGGCATCGGGAAGACGATCAGGATCTTCTTGCTCATGAATGTGTGCTCCCCAGGACTCGTCGGAGGATTCCGAAGTACCAGTCGAAGGCACGAATGAGCGCCAACTGGACAGCGAAGATCACCGGCTGGCGCAGGATGGCCTGCTGCACGCGGTGGAAGGTGACGGCCGCGGAGCGCCGGCGGCCTTCGAGGAGGCGTCGCCGCTCGAGGGAGACGAGCATGTGCTCCACGTCCCGGTGGACCCTGCCGGGCTCCACGGCAAGGCTCTGCGCCAGCCGCTCGACGATCCGGTCGGCCTCCCAACCTCGCGCCACGCAGGACACGACGAGTCGCCCCGACTCGTTGAGCTTCCAGCTCCGGTCGAACGTCTCGTCGATCAGACGATCGTCGCGGAGCACGACTCCGGAGCCGAGTCGGCGAGCCTCGGCGCACGCAGGCAGAGGCATCAGCTTCTCTTCTCCTTCTTGCGCAGCGGACCCACGAACAGATAGGTCAGCGCCGCAGCGGAGGAAGCCAGGACGACCTGGCCCGAGATCATCAGCAGGACGACCCCCGTCGCCCCCATCCCGGTTGCGACGACGTTCTTCAGGTTCCACTTCTCGAGGTCGCTCATCGGTTCACGCTCCCAGTCCGAGCATCTTCGCCAGGCCGGGCGTGTCGGTGCCCACCTCCACGGCGAGGCGTGCGAAGACATCCCGACGCCATCTGCACTCGTCGCTGGCGGGGGGCCCGGTGAAGCTGCCGTTCTCGAGGAAGGTCAGGGCCCGGCAGGCGCCGCCGCACATGTCCTTGATGGTGCAGTCTCGGCACACCGCGCAGGCGTCCTTGGTGAGTGCTCGCAGGCTCTTGTGCAGTGGCGAGTGGGCCCAGATGTCTCTGAGGCTCTGTTGCCGGATGTTGCCCGTGACCAGCTCCGGCGTCTCCATCAGGGTGCAGGGGACGAGATCGCCGTTGGGGAGGAGGGTGATGCTCCCCCGGATCGCGCCGCACAGATCGGTCTTGCGCGGCGCGTGCGAGCCCTCCAGGATCTTGGACGGCGGCACACCGCCCGGATCGAGCTCGCCGATGGTCATTCCCGGTTCCTCTTGGGAGCGCCTGAACGCCCAGAGCTTGAAGTCCGCGATTTCCTCGCTGGTCAGGAACAGGTCTTCGCGGCCGCCGGCTCGCCCCAGGTCGACGACGGGCGTCATCGTCACCTTGTGGACACCCAGCTCCTTCGCCAGGTCGACCAGGGCGTCGAGCTGGTGGTAGTTGTGCCGCGTGATGGCCATGTTGAGTGACAGGGGCAGACCGTGGGCGACGCCCCTCCGGATCCCCGCCACGATGTGCTTGAAGGTGTTGGATCCGCGCAGCGGATCGTTGGTCTCCGGAGTGGCACCGTCGAGGCTGACGTAGATCTCGGCCATCTTCAGATCGCGAAGACGCTCGCAGCTCTCGTCGTTCAGGTGGATCCCGTTGGTGAGCAGGACCACCGTGAAGAGCTTGCGGGCGTGGGCGAGGATTCGCCAGATGTCCGGATGAAACAGCGGCTCACCACCGGTCAGAGTGATCCTGTAGGCGCCGAGCTCCTTGAGCTGGTCGAAGAAGTCGAGGATCTCCGGAGTCGTGAGCTCGCCGGCCATGGCCTCGCCGGAGGAGTTGTAGCAGTGAGCGCACCGCAGGCTGCAGGCCTTCGTGAGGTGCACCTGGGCGTCGACCAGCCGTGGTGCCGACTCCGCGTCCGTCGACTCTCCGGGACGGAGGACTCGCAGGGCGGCCGTCGAGGTCTTGCCGGCGGAGCCCTGCTCCGCAACCACGGGCAGCGCCCCGGTGGGAACGAACTCGAGCACCTCGGCACTCCTCATCTGTTGCACCAAGGCACTGACGTCCCGTTGCGCCTGCTCCGGGGATGCGCCCCACGTTTCGGCGACCCGACGGGCGATCTCTCGAGTCCCGCGGGTGCCGTCGCACAGACGGACCACCTCCGCGGCGGTCTCGTTGAGGTATCTCGTCGAGTTGTCGCGGATGTCGACCAGGAACCCGCCGAAATACCGGGTGCGAAAGGCCACATGCTCAGCCAGCTTCCATGCCATGAGGGGGATCCTTTCCAGGGCTCGGTGGCCGTTCGGTTGTCGACCCGGCGATGGCCCGCCGGGAGGGGAACAAAGGAGACTCGGACGAACTCCCCTCGGCTAGCCAGTCTGCCGGGCCGTCAGGTCCTCGGGCTTGCTAGTTCTCCATGGCGCAGTCTTTGGTGTAGACCGCCGCGGCGATGATGGCGATCGCCGTGATGATGGCTCCGGCGTCGGCCGGAGCTGCCTTGTCCGTAAGGAGCTCTTCTTGTTCTTCGATCATCATCGGGCTTTCATACTCTTTCTTCATGTTCGACTCCTAATCTCCTGTGGTGATGGTTCAGGTCTTGGGGGAACATCCGTCCGAGTCTCCCAAGCTCGTGTTTGTTTCGTCGCGCTCGCGGACCGCCGCCAGCGCTCGCGCAGCCCTTCCCAGATCAACCATCCGTCGGTCGCGCCGGTGAAGCCGGTCTTGAACGGCACCAGGTTGACCACCGCCGTCAGCAGGTGAAGCGCGACACTGAAGGTGATCCAGGGCTCATGCCGGAGCTGCGGGACCCCGGAGCTCCAGAGCAAGAGGGTCGCGGCCACCAGAGTGTTGGCCAGAGACCCGCCCACCATGCGAAGCAGCCAGCGCCCGGAGCCCGGAGGCAGGTCGGGCTCCAGATGGAGCCGGATCGCGCTCAGGCCCGGGGTGGTGATGAGCCGGATCGCCCGGCTTCCCGGCTGCGATGCGAGCCAGTGTCCCAGCTCGTGGATCACACCTGCGCTCACCATCGCCGCCAGCACGGGCAGAATCAGCCCGGCGTCGGCGTCGCCGGAGAACAGGAACATGGCGGTGATGACCGACGCGCCGATCAACGAGAAGGGAAGAAAGGCGAGGACCAGCCCACCAGCGAGGCGCCAGGTCGGCAGATCGGGAGCGATCGGGAAGCTTCGTACCTTCATGCCGACCGGCGACCTCTGGGCGCGATGAGGCGGCCGATGGCGCTGACCGGGAAGAAGCGGTCGGTCCGAGCCATGTAGTCGCGATAGGTCGCGCCGAAGATTTTCAGACAGCGCCACTCCTCGATCCGGGTGTGGATGAAGAAGAAGTAGAGGTGGAGGAAGAGCGCCATCAGGAGGGTGATCTTCATCGGGATCAGGATCGCGATCCCGTAGATCGCCAGGGTCTGGCCGAGGTACGTGTGGTGGCGAATCAGACCGTAGATGCCATGGTCCACGAGATTCTCCGCACTTCCCGCCTGGAACTTCGGCCGG
>CAZIIB010000252.1:0-6018 GCA_964539125.1 uncultured Thermoanaerobaculia bacterium
CTCTCCACCTGCTCCTGCGAGTGCATCTACTACTAATCTCCTGAGCGGGTCGCCGCCCCGGTCCGGGAGGCTCTGCCGCCGGAGCCGCCCGGGCCCCGGCGGCGGTCCGCCGACGTTCCCGAACGAGAGACTCCTCACACCCCTGCTCCGGATCTGGACGATCCGGGCGTGAAGCCTCGGCGCGCGCCGCGAGGCTTGACTCGATACCGCGTAACTCCTAAACTGCGTAAACGTCAGAAAGCCCATGCGCATGTTCAGCTTCGCGACAGCGAATTCGAGCTTCCCGATGTCAATGACGGCATCGAGATCCAAGGAGAACCCTTCATGAACGCTTTGTTGAACGTCTTGGTCTTGACCTTGGGAACCGCTCTCGGAGCCTCGGCACCGACCGTCGGTCCCCCCGCTCCGATGATGGCGATGGGTGCGGCGGTGCCGGTGTACCAGGTGGCCGCGGTCCAGCAGGCCAGGGGAGGCGACCTCCCGGGTCCCTCCGAGCAGTCGACCTGCACGGCGACTTGCACCGAAGGGCCGAATCAGCAGTGCAGCGGCACTTCGTGCCACGCGGTCAACCAGAACTGCTCCACGGGAGTCCAGGGCTACGCGGAGTGCGACGGGACCTACCACTATTGCGCGGCCTGCCCCGGCGGAGGATGTACCTTCTTCGAGTGTCGGCACGCGTGCTACTGTCCCGGCGGCTTCAGCTATTGCGTCGACATCAGCACCTGCGAGTGCGACTGCATCTATCAGTGACCCGATGAGCTGGCCGCCGCCCCGGTCCGGGAGGCTCTGCCGCCGGAGCCTCCAGGGCCCCGGCGGTGGTCCGCCTACTCCGTACGGAGCGCGACCAGCGGATCGATCGCCGTCGCGCGCCGCGCCGGCCCGGCCGCGGCCAAGACGCTCACCAGGAGGAAGAGGGCCGCGACCGCGGCGAGCACCCTCGGGTCGGTGGCCGAGGTCTGGAACAGGAAGCTCGCGAGCAGCCGGCCGAACAGGGCGGCACCGGCGCTTCCCACGGCGATGCCCGCCGCCACCAGGATCAGACCCTGGCGCAGGACTGTGTGGAGAACCGATCGGCGGCTCGCGCCGAGCGCCATGCGCACGCCGAGCTCGCGGGTCCGCTGGCTCACGCTCGTTCCGATGACGCCGCCGATGCCGGCCAGGGTGATCGCCAGGGCGACCAGGGCGAACACCGAGAGGAGGGTCGCGGTCAGGCGCGGCTCTGCCAGTTGGGTCGAGCTCCGAATCTGGGCGATGGTGGCGAGGTCCTCGACCGGGGTCTTGGGGTCGGCGCGATGGACCGCCTCCTTGATGGCCGGCACCGCGGATCCGGGATCGCCGGCCACCCGCACCAGCACCCGCGTGCCCCTGCCGGGATTCTGGCTCACCGCCAGGTAGTACTGGGCCGGGTTCTCCCTCGCCACGTCGTAGAGGCGATAGTCGGCGGCCACCCCGATGACCGTGAAGGTGAACGGGCCCTGGGAGCCGGAGCCCGGAGTGGTGAACCGCCTGCCGACCGGGTCGGCCCCCTGCCAGAACCTGGCCATCGACTGGTTGACGATCGCCACCCGCGGCGCGTCGGCCGTGTCGCCGGGGCGGAAGTCCCGGCCGGCGAGGAGGGGCACCCCCAGCGTCTCGAAATACTGGTCGCTGGCGAAGTTGCGGTCCGCCTCGAACTCTCTCCGCCCGCCGTCGTCGAACCCTTCGAGGGTCACCGGCACCCTTCCGGGCACGATCGAGGATTGCGGGACGGCGGCGGTCAACGAGGCGGCCCGGATGCCCGGCGAGGCCCGAAGCTCGCCGAGCACCTGCGTGTCGAAGCGTTGCTGATCCTCCGGCCGGGCACGGCTGGTGAAGTTGCCGTAGATCGCCGCGGTCATCACGTGCTGCGTTTCGAAACCCAGAGGCGTGGTCGCCAGGCGATAGAAGCTCTCGAGGAGGAGGGCGGCGCCCACGACCAGGGCGAAGGAGACGGCGACCTGGGCCACGACCAAGCCGGAGCGCAAGCGATGCCTCTCTCGACCCACGCCGGCCTGCGCGCCGCCGTCCCGTAGGTCGCTCGCGAGGCTCCGCCGGGCCGCGAGCGCAGGCGCCAGGGCCGAGACGACGCCGGTCGCGACCGAGACCAGGAGCGCGAAGGCGAGGACCGGAGCGTCGAGGCCGATCTGGCCGGTGCGCGAGGTGAAGCGTTCGACGAAGCCGACGAGCAGGCCCGTCGAGAGCCAGGCGAACACGACGCCGAGCACGCCGCCGGCCGAGGAGAGGAGCAGGTTCTCGGTGACGAGCTGCCGGAGCAGCCGGCCGCGGCTCGATCCGAGCGCCGTCCGCACCGCCAGCTCCCGGCTTCGGCGGAGCGTCCGCGCGAGGGACAGGTTCGCGACGTTCGCGGAGGCGATGATCAGGACCAGGAGCGCCACGCCGACCAGGACGTACAGAGCCGCTCTCGCCTTCGACACCAGCGCCTCTTCCAACGGCTCCGCTTCGCCGGTGAGGCCCTCGGCGCGCGCCGCCTCGTAGTCCTGGGGATGGTCCCGCTCGAACGAATGGGCGATCTCCGCGATCTCCCCGGAGGCCCGCTCCGCGGTGGCCCCCGGCGCCAGCCTTCCGAACACCTGCAGGATGGAGAACGAGCGGTGGGAGGTCGGCGACGCCTCGGCCTGGGCGCGGAAGGGGCAGGCCGAGGTCGGCATGTAGACGTCGTTGGCCTGCGGATACTGCGGGTAGGACGGCAGCACGCCGACGACCGTATGGGGTCGGTTGTTCATCTCCAGCACCCGGCCGACGACGTGGGGGTCGGCGCCGAACTTCCGGATCCAGTACTCGTGACTCAAGATGAGCACGGCGTCCGCGCCCAGGTCGTCGTCGGAGTCCACGAACGACCGTCCCAACACCGGGTGCACGCCGAGGACGTCGAAGAAGTTCGCCGACACCACCCCGGTGTCCACGCGGTCCGGCTCGCCCTGGTCGAGGAGCGTGAAGGACATCCGGTGGTACTCGACCAGGTCGCGGACGCTCTCGAGCCGCGCCCGGTACTCCTGGAGCTCGGGGATCGAGACCCCGGCATTGGGACGGTTCGACTCCGGCGCCTCCTGCCGCACGAGCACCAGCTCGTCGCTGTCGCGGAACGGGAGCGGCGCGAGGAGCACGCCGTGGATGACCGAGAACATCGCGGTGTTCGCCCCGATCCCGAGCGCCAGGATGAGCGCCGCGATGAGCGAGTAGCCGGGCGAGCGCGCGAGCGTCCGGGCGCCGTAGCGCACGTCCCGACCGATCCCGGACCACAGGTCTCTGCGGAGAACACGAAGCCAACCGAACATGAAACCACCTCCTGAGAGGCCGGATACGGCGGCTCCCGCGGAAGGTTGCGGGCGGGTGGGTGCGGCGGTCCGCTCCGCGCCGGCGCCTACCGCCCGGACTCGAGCTCCATCTTCAGGCTGAAGAACTTCAGGAGGTCCTTGAGCGACAGGATGCCCACCAGCCGGTCGCCCTCGGCCACGATCAGGCGGGCGGAGCGGTTGCGGCTCATCTTGGCCAGGGCGGTCATGGCGTCGGTCTCCGGCGAGACGGTGTTGTCCGGGTCGCAGCTCTCGGTGATCGACCCGACGCTCTGGCGGGGCCACTCCTCCCGCGGCAGGCCCTTGATCCGCAGGGTCGTCACGCAGCCCACCAGGCGGTCGCCGTCGACCACCGGGAACATCTTGTGGTGGTGGCGCAGGACGAACTCCTGGACCAGGTCCTCCACCGAGATCGCCCGGGGCACGGCGACCGGATGCGCGTGCATGAAGCGGCTGACCGGCTCGCCTTCGAGCACCCGGCGCAAGAGCACCTGCCGGTAGGACATGCGCGCGGCGTTGCGCAGGAAGAAGCCGATCAGGACCATCCACACGCCGGCGACGAAGGCCTGCTCGAGGAACAGGATGCCGCCCAGGACGATGAGCAGCAGCCCGAATCCCGAGCCGATGGCGGAGGTGATGCGAGTCGCCCGGGTGAGGCTCTTCTGCCAGTCCCAGAGGATGGAGCGCAGCACCCGGCCGCCGTCGAGAGGGAAGGCCGGGACCATGTTGAACAGGGCGAGCAGGAAGTTCATCGCCGCCAGGTAGCCGACCACGGCCCGCGCCGGAGGTGCCAGGCCCGCTCCGGAGCCGAGCACCCAGGCCACCGCCAGGCCGGAGCCGATCGCGAGGCTCGCCAGCGGTCCGGCCACCGCCACCACGAACTCCGCCCGGGGATGGGGCGGCTCGTCGCTCATCTCGGCCACGCCGCCGAAGATGAAGAGGGTGATCCCCTTGATGGGCAGCCGGTAGTGACGGGCCGCCAGGGCGTGCGCCACCTCGTGGAGGACGACCGAGGCGAAGAGGCCCAGGGTCAGGGTGACGGCCATCGCCCACAGAGTGGAGGTTGCCAGGTCGGGGTATTGGGGGGGCAGGAACAGGGTGGCGTAGGACCAGGCGAGGAGCACGGCCACGACGAACCACGACACGTCGGCCCGGATGGGGAAGCCGAAGAGGTCGAACAGGTGGATGCGGCGCCCGAACATGAGGGGCAAGCTTATACCGGGTCCGCGGCGCGGCCCCTGGGCGCGGCGCGCTCGTAGGCCCTGCGGATGTCGGCGATGATCTTCAGGTGGTGGTGATGGTGGATGGTCAGGAAGCGGAGCCATTCCGAGGGCGTCAGGCCTCCGAAGATGGGGTGGCTCGCCCGCCCGCGGGAGCCCCCGGCCTCCTCGAGGATCGGAGCGACGTCCTCGAGGCGCCGCCGCGCCGCGCCCAGCGCCTCGGCCACCCGCAGCCGGTCCGCCCCGTCGGGGCGGGCGGTGGCGGGGGCCTTGCCCACGCCCCGGGGAATCCAGCCGAGCCACAGGACGAGGCGTCCGGCGAGCTTGAGGCGCGGACCGGCCTCGCGCTCCAGGGCGACCTCGAGCTTGTGGAGCGAGCCGTCGTCGGCGCGCGCCATGTGCTCGGCGTGCTCGAGGGCGGTCCAGGCGGAGACCGGTGTTCGGGCGGTGGGAAAGGGCCCGGGATCCTCGGCCACGGCCAGGAGCTCGTCGATCTGAGAGAGGGCCTGCGCGTGGAGCGCGGCGAGGTCACCCACGGCTCGCCTCCGAACCCGCGGCCGTCGGCTCTCGGGCCCCCTCGGGCGCGCCCAGGAGCGACTCCTCGGTGGGGCAGAGGAGGTCACGACGCCTCTCGAGGTCCTCGACGACGGCCCGGCGGAAGCCGCCCGTACGACCGTGCCCGCGGGCCATCATGTCGGCGCGGTACGTGGCGATGTCGACCAGCTCCAGGTTCATCCGCACGGTCTTGAACAGCCGCGGCAGGCGCTGACCCGGCGCCTGGACGTGGTGCAGCCCGCCGCTGTACGCGAGGAGCATGTAGCCGCCGCCCACCGCCTCGATCAGGTCGGCGATCCCCCCGCGCACGGTCATGGGTCTGCCCTCGGCGTCGAGGCCCGTGGTGCGTTTCATCCGGCCCTCGGGCAGGATGCAGATCATCGAGTGCGGGCCGGCCGTGCTCACCACCTCGCGCCAGGTCTCGTCCCGCTGGCGGGTGACCCCCACCACCTGGTGGGCAACCAGGCTGAAGAAGCGCCCCACCAGGGGGCGCCGGAGGGTCTTCTCCGCGACCGGGACGACGCCGCGCCGGGCGATCCGGCGCAGGAACCGGTTGGGCGCCACGGCGGCGAAGATCGGCTCGTAGAGGCTCGTGTGGTGGAGGATCGCGCAGATCCGCACGTCCCGGCCCCAGGGATCGTCCACCCGTTGGCCGACCCACCCCACCTCGAGGGTGAAGAGGGTCCGGCTCAGGACCTTGATCGCGAGCAGCAGCAGGTAGGTGGCGAACGCTTTCATGCGCGAGGGGATCTTACCGTGGTCGTCGCGAAGACCTCGCGCCGGGCTGCTAGGATCGAGCGCCGGAGGAGTCATGCCCCGAACCGCGTCTCGAACCGACCGTCCCAAGGTCTCGGCGATCGTCACGACCTTCAACGAGGAGGCCAACATCGCCGGATGCATCGAATCGCTCC
>CAZIIB010000253.1:0-6008 GCA_964539125.1 uncultured Thermoanaerobaculia bacterium
TCAGCGCATCAAAGAGCGGGACGCTCCGGCCATCGATGCTTGCGGTTTGCGTGTCGCCGATGGCAGGCGCAGCGATAGGCACCGTGGGAAAGACGAGACCGTGGATACGATTCCGGGCAAATGTCTGCGAAAAGACTGTCTGAAGGCGCGGACGCGCGCCCTCCAACGCGGTCCGGTAGACTTCGAGGTCCGGCCCGTTGCCCGAGGCGAGCATCCCGAAGATCGCGGCGACATCCGGGCCTGCGAGCCTGTCGGCGAACTCGCGGACGGTCATGTTCTCCGACACGATGACCGGACCGGCGGGCTGCTTTTCCTTGAAGGGCAGGACCTTGCCCTCCTCGCCCTTCTCTTTGTGCTTCTTGCGGCGCTCGGCCCGGCGCTTGGCGCGGCTCGGCTCGGAGACGGCGATCTCCTCCTCCTCCTCGGGTGCCTCGGGCTCCTCGACCTCCTCGAGGTCCTCGATCTTGCCCCGGAACGCGGTGAGGTCCTCGTCCTCCGCGGCGGCCCGGCGCTTCTTGTGCGTCCTCTTCTTCGGCCGCTCCTCCTCGACCGCCTCCTTCCCGACGCGGCGCTTCTCGGCCGCCGGCGCGGCCTCTGCGGCCTTCTTCGTCTCCTTGGGCGCGGCCTGCGGCGCCGCCGCGGCGGCCGCCTTGGCGGGGGCCTCCTTCTGCGCCGCCGGCTTCGTCTTGGCCGCCGGCGCCTCGGCCGGCTCCTTGACCTCGGAGGGGGCCGGCGTCGGGGCGGGCGTGGGCTCGGGCTTCTCGCGCGCGGGGATCGACTTGATCTTCGAGTCGACCCGGTGGATCACGGTGCGGGGACGGGTCGGGCGCAAGGGGCTCGTCGGGGCGCGTCGCCGGGGCGACTGGCGCGAGCGCGGGGCGGTGGCCTTGGCCTCTTCGTCGCGCAGGATCACCTCGCGCGGATGGGGCAGCTTCTTGCCCTGGAGGATCGCCTGGAGCGTGTCGGTGTCGATGTGGGCGTCGTCACCCTCGACCCGGACTCCGATGGATTTGAGCTTGAAGATGAGGTCCTGGCTCGGAAGGTTCATCATCTTCGCCAGGTCTTGCACCCGAATCTTTCCCATATCTGCTCTCGGACTCCTCTCGCTTCTCGGTTCCGCGTGCCCCGTGCTCCCCACCACCGCGGCGGGCGCCGGCAGTCGAGGCGGCTCAGGCCTCTGCGTCGCCCGTGTCCTCGTCCGTCTCCTCTCCTTCGCCCCGGAGCCGCTCGCTCTCCTGGAACGCCCGGGAGAGAGCGGCCATGAAGTCCTGATCGTCCATGGTGGCGGCCTCGTCGGCGGCGGGTGCGCCGAACCCTTCGCCGAAGCCCTCCTCGGCCTCTTCCGCCTCCGATTCCACCGCTCCGACGCCGACCTCTTCGGCTTTCTCGGCGGCCCACTCGCGGAGGCTCCCGGCGGTCTTGGGGCCCAGCCCCTCGACTGCCTGGAGCTCTTCGGCCGTGGCGCCGAGCAGGGCCTCGAGGGTCCCGTAGCCGGCCTCGACGAGCGCAGCGGCGGTCTTCGCGCCGACCCCCGGGGCTTCGGTGAGGTCGACCTCGGTCGCCGAGCCCGCCGGGGCCCCCTCCTCGCCCTCGGACATGGCGGTCTGTAGCATGCGCGCCAGGGCGTCGGCCACCTCGTCCTTGACATCGCTCTCGCTCTTGATGTCGATGCGCGCTCCGATCAGCTCGGACGCCAGGCGCACGTTCTGGCCCCGCCGGCCGATCGCGAGCGAGAGCTGCTCGTCCTCGACGATCACCGCGAGCTGGGGCCGCTCTCCCTGGTGGGTCACCGAGACGCGGGTGATCCGGGCCGGAGCCAGGGCGGCCTGAGCGAAGGTGACCAGGTCGTCGGAATACTCGACGATGTCGATCTTCTCGCCGCGGAGCTCGCGGATGATCGACTGCACGCGGGAACCCTTCATGCCGACGCAGGCGCCGACCGGATCGACGTCGCGCTCGCGGCTGAAGACCGCCACCTTGGCCCGCTCGCCCGGGGCGCGCACGGCGTTCTTGATCACCACGGTGCCGTCGTAGATCTCCGGCACCTCCATCTCGAACAGCTTCACCAGCAGGCGCGGGTCGGTCCGCGACATGACGATCTGGGGTCCCTTGGGCTGCTTGTGGACCTCGATGATCACCCCGCGGATCCGCTCGCCCTGGCTGTAGCGCTCGTGGCGGGCCTGCTCGGAGCGGGGCACGATCGCCTCGGTACGCCCCAGGTCGACGATGATGTCGCCCCGCTCGAAGCGCTTGACCGTGCCGTTGACGACCTCGCCCTCGCGGTCGATGTATTCGTTGTAGACGTTCTCGCGCTCCGCCTCGCGGATGCGCTGGTAGAGCACCTGCTTGGCCGACTGGGCGGCGATCCGGCCGAGCCCTTCGGTGGAGACGGGGATGTGGATCTCGTCGCCCACGTCGGCGTCCGACTTGTGCTCGCGGGCTTCCTCGACGGTCCACTCGGCCAGGGGGTCTTCGACCTCTTCGACCACCTGCTTGACGATGAAGGCCTCGAACGCACCGGTCTCCCGGTCGAGGTGAGAGCGGACCGGCTCCTTGATGCGGTGCTGCTTCTTGGCCGCTGAGGCCATGGCGTCTTCGAGGGCGCCGATCCAGCGGTCGATGTCCACGTCCTTCTCCCGCGCCACCTGCTGCAGGAGGAGGTTTAGATTGAGCGTGTCAGATGCCTGTGCTTGGGCCATCGCGTCCAATTCCTATAGTTCGATCTCGAGCCGTGCCACCTCGACCGACTCGAGGGGCAGCACCAGCGTCTCGTCCCTCTCGACCAGGTCGATCGCCACCTCGGGACCTCCCGGGCCTCCCGGCTCGCGCAGCGCTCCGAGCCGGCCGACGACCGTCCGCTTGTCGCCGGACTCGGGCTCCCGAAAGGTCACCCGCGCCAGGCTACCGGCGAACCGCCGGTAGTCCTGAAGGCGATAGAGCCGCCGGTCGAGACCGGGAGAGCTGACCTCCAGGGTGTAGCGCCCGGCGCCGAAGTCGACCACGTCGAGCAGCGCCGAGACCTGCTTCGAGACGGTCTCGCAATCCGCCAGGTCGACACCTCCCGCTCGATCGGGCCGATCGATGAACAAGCGCAGCACTCCGCCTCCGAACTCTGCGTGCACCAGCTCGCAGCCGTTGGCCTCGGCGATCTGCCCGATCTCGTGCTCGATCTCCGGACTCCACCCCGCCGAGCGCCGGGACGCCCCACGCTCTCCCCCGGCTGCATCCGGTCTCCTACGCCCCTTCGAAGTCATCTTTCCTACGGCCTCAACGTGGCTCGCGGTGGGCCTCGTCCGCGGCCTTCGACCAACAAAAAAAGTGGGCAAGATGCCCACTCCCTTGGGGGTCGAGGCAAGCCGACAGGCTACAGTATAGCCGATCGGGCAGACGAATTCAATTCGCCCGCCAGGTCGCCCTGCCGCGCCTCCACACAGTGTACCAGCTCGTGGCCGGCGGGTCCATCCGGAGCTCCCGGCCTGTCCGGCCGACCCGTGCAACCGGTCGGCAGCGGAGACTATTCCGTCGCCGGGAAGGCGCCGCGCCGCCTGGAGACTGGCGAGCCGGCCGCCAAACGGTCATAATCGACCGATACGGCACCTTCGCCCCACCGACCCCGAAGAGCCCGGAAGGAGCACGAGCCACCGATGAGCACCAGGAACCGCCAGATCCTATCGTTCGCCCTCGTCCTCGGGGCGGTCGTCTTCGGAATGGTGCTGGCCGGGGGACTGAGCCTCACCGTGCCGACCAGCGCGCAGGACACCGGGCCGATCGTGCCCCAGGGAGTCGTCGGCGGGGAGGGCGCCGCCGCCGGCCTACCCAGCTTCGCCAACCTCGCAGAGGCCGTGGAGCACGCGGTCGTTTCGGTCCAGACCGCCACCATCCGCGAGCGCTCGCACCAGGGCACCGACCCCTTCGAGTTCTTCTTCGGGCCCCGGGACCGGGGTGACCGGGGCCAGCGACCCGATCGCGAGCAGCAGCAGGAGCCCCAGCAGCCGGAGCGCTTCCGCTCCGAGGGCGGCGGCAGCGGCTTCGTGATCACCTCCGACGGGCTGCTGGTGACCAACTACCACGTGGTCAGCGAGGCCGACGAGGTGACCGTCGGGCTCGAAGGGCGCCAGTACAAGGCCAAGGTCGTGGGCACCGACCCGCCCACCGACATCGCCCTGCTGCGCATCGACGCCGGCCATCCGCTCGAGTACCTCGCCCTGGGCGACAGCGACACGCTGCGCTCGGGCGACTGGGTGATGGCCATCGGCGATCCCTTCGGCCTCGACAAGACGGTCACCGTCGGGGTGGTGAGCGCCAAGGGCCGGCAGATCAACATCAGCGGCGAGCCGTCGTTCGAGAACTTCATCCAGACCGACGCCGCCATCAACTTCGGCAACTCGGGCGGCCCGCTGCTCAACGTCCGGGGCGAGGTCATCGGAATCAACAGCGCGATCAACTGGGGAGCCGAGAACATCGGCTTCGCGGTGCCGGTCAACACTCTGAAGCAGGTCTTGCCCCAGCTCCGGAAGACCGGCGAGGTCACCCGCGGCTACCTGGGGATCATGATCAACGACGTCGACTACGACGTGGCGGAGGCCTTCGGGCTGGACAAGCCGCAGGGCGTCTTGGTCAACCAGGTGGTGGCCGGCCAGCCGGCCGACAAGGCGGGTCTGAGGCACGGAGACATCATCCTGGAGGTCGACGGCAAGCCGGTCAAGGACACGCGCTTCCTGATCGACTACGTTTCGGACAAGGGCCCGGGCAAGTCGGTCGCTCTCGAGGTGGTGCGCGACGGCAAGCCGGTCACCAAGACCGTCCATCTCGCCGAGCGCCCCCGCCAGGGCGAGGAGCCGAGCCACGAGGAGAGCGGAGCGGAGGGAGGCATCGACTGGCTCGGGATCCGTTACCAGGACCTGACCCCCGGCTCGCGCTCCGCCCACGGCCTGCCCGACGAGGTGGCCGGCGTCTGGATCACCTCGGTCGATCCCACGAGCCCGCTCTGGGACGAGGGAGTCCGCAACGACGGCGTGATCAACATCGTCAGCGAGGTCAACGGCAAGAAGGTCACCAGCGCCGGGGAGTTCGAGGCGGCGGTCAAGCAGGCCAAGCCGGGCTCTCGCCTGCGTCTCTACGTGCGCCGGTTCGCCAACGGCGAAGAGGCGCCGCCCCGCTTCGTCTTCCCCAAGGTGCCGACGCCCTGAAGCGCGAGGCAGGGCGGATCCGGGTCGCTTCCTAGCCGGAGCCTGGTCCGTCGCTGTCCGGACCACGAGCGCAAGCGTTGGGGAGGGGGCCTCCCTTCCCCCCGGACCACAGAGCCTCGTGCGTCCCCTACCTTGCGGCGGAGTTTCGTCGCGTCATGAGTTAGAGTCGAGCGCGCCATGGCGAACGACGCCCCGCGAGCCACCGTCCTCGTCGTCGACGACGAGGCCTCGATCCGTGAGAGCCTGCGGATGATCCTCGAGTACGAGGGCTATCGCGTCGAGGAGGCCGACGGCGGCAAGACGGCGCTGGCCCGGCTCGGCGACCGGCTCCCGGACGCCGTGCTCCTCGACATCAAGATGCCCGAGATGGACGGGCTCGACCTGCTGTCGGCCTTCCGCGAGCGGGGCTACGACATGCCGGTGGTGATCATCACCGGCCACGGCGACGTCTCGACCGCCGTCGAGGCGACGCGGCGTGGCGCCTACGACTTCCTGGAGAAGCCGCTCCAGCGCGAGCGGGTGCTGGTCTCGCTGCGCAACGCCATCGACGCCCACCGGCTCCAGTCGGAGAACCGGACGCTGCGCCTGGAGCCCGACGAGCTGATCGGCTCTTCGGTGGCCATGCGGCGCCTGCGCGAAACGGTGGAGAAGGCCGCGCCGACCCCCGCCACCGTGCTCATCCTGGGCGAGAGCGGCACCGGCAAGGAGCTGGTGGCGCGGGCGATCCACCGGGAGAGCGCGCGCAAGGACCGCCCCTACGTCCAGGTCAACTGCGCCGCGATCCCCGACGAGCTGATCGAGTCAGAGCTCTTCGGCCAC
>CAZIIB010000254.1:0-5976 GCA_964539125.1 uncultured Thermoanaerobaculia bacterium
TCGGCCGAGAAGCGCGGACCGTAGTTGGCGAAGGGACCGCCGTGGATCTCCAGGAGCAGGGGGTACTTCGCCGCCGGATCGAACCTCGGCGGCCGGAGCACCCAGCCTTCGATCCGGCGCTGGTCGAAGCTCGACGGGAAGTGGATCTCCTCGAGGGTGCCGAGCGCCAGGTGGTCGAAGAGGCCGCGGTTGAGATTCGTGAGTCGCCGGGACTCGCCACCGCCGCTCTCGCCGACAGCCAGGTCGGCCGGATGGTCGGGCGCGGTCAGGGTGAAGGCGAAGCGGCCCACCGCGGGCGCCACCGAGTACTCGCCGCCGGAGTAGGGGCGGCCGAGATCGAGGCCTCCGACGTCGCTCGCCAGCACCCGCAAGCGGCCGTCCAGGTCGACGTGGCCGATGCGGGTGGTGCCCTCGTCGTCGTACTGAACGAAGAGGCCCCGGCCGGCCGCGTCCCACCTCGGGTTCCGGACGTCCCGGTCGAGGTCCGCGGTCACGAGACGTGAGCCGCTCCCGTCCCGGTGCATGACGTAGAGCCGGGTGACCTGGTAGCCCTGATGCCGGTCGTCGAAGCCGGTGTAGGCGATCCACCGGCCGTCGGGCGAGACCACGGCGTCGCGGTCCGGGCCGTCGCGCTCGGTCAGCGCCCGCACCGCGCCGCCCGCCGCCGGCACCTCGTAGACCTCCGTGTCGAGGGGCCGGTACGGGGCGTCTTCGTGGCGGTTGGCGGAGAAGACCAGGCTCTTGCCGTCGGGCGTCCAGGCGAGGCTGCCCCCGTCGTCCACGTCGCCTTCGGTGACCTGGTGCGGCGCGCCGCCCTCGGCCGGCAGGACGAAGAGATGGGTCCGGCCGCGCGGCAGGTATCCCCGGCCGTTGAAACGGTAGACGAGCCGGTCGATGACTTTGATCTCCGGCCCCCAGTCGGCGCCCTCCGGGGGCTTCGGCATGCGGGCGAGCGGCGGCTCGGGCGCGTCCGGCACGAAGCTGGCGTAGGCGAGAAAGCTCCCGTCCGGCGACCAGGCGAGCTCGCTCGGGCCGTGCTCGAGGGAGGCGAGGAGGGCGGTCGTCCCCGAGTCCAGATAGAGGACGCGGATCTCCGCCCGATGGTCGTCGGGCTTGCCTGGCGCCCGGGTGACATAGGCGAGGCGGCCGCCGTCCGGCGACCAGCGCGGCGAGGAGGCGTCGACCTCGGGATCGGTCAGGGGCCGGAGACCCGAGCCGTCGACGCCGACGATCCACAGGCTGTGGCGCGTCTCGTCCGTCATCCGGTCGAAGCCCGAGCGCACGAAGACCACTCGCTCACCGTCCGGAGAGATCCGTGGATCCGCGGCCCACTCCAGGTCGAAGACGTTCTGCAGCCGGAAGCGGGCCGGCCCGGCGTCGGCCGCGGATCCGGATTCGGATTCGGCCGCCTGGAGGCGGATCGGCGACGCGAGACCCGCCGCCAGGCAGGTGGCGACAGCGAGGAGGGAGATCGAACCGGCGACGGCACGGGAGAAGCCGGCACTCGAGCGAAGCGCATTCCGCATCGTTGGGGCACCTCTTCGAATTCGGTGGACGGGGGCCGTGAGCAGCGCTCAGGCCACGATAGCACCCACTCGTCCACCGGCTCCGGGGAAGAGACGGCCCGCGGAGCCGGGCGATCAGGTGGAGCAGCCGTCGATCTCAGTCGATCTCAGACGTTGACCCGGGCCATGCCGGCCTCGGGGTAGCGGGTGCCGGCCACCAGGTCGCGGGGCAGGGCCTCGCCGATGCGCTCGAGGTCGCTCTTCGTGAGCTCGATCTCGGCCGCCGCGGCGTTCTCCTCCAGATGCTTGCGGCGAGTGGTGCCGGGGATCGGCACGACGTCATCGCCCTGGTGGAGGACCCAGGCGAGAGCGAGCTGAGCCGGCGTGCAGCCCTTCTCGCGGGCGATCGCCTCGACCCGCCGGGCGAGCTCCAGGTTCTTCCGGAAGTTCTCGCCCTGGAAGCGCGGGTTGTGGCGCCTCCAGTCGTCCGCGGGGAGGTCGTCCGGGCTCTCGAAGCGGCCGGTGAGGAAGCCCCGGCCGAGGGGGCTGTAGGCGACGAAGCCGACTCCGAGCTCCCGGCAGGTGGCCAGAATCTCGTCCTCGACGTCGCGGGTCCAGAGCGAGTACTCGGTCTCGAGGGCGGTGATCGGGTGGACCTTCGCGGCGCGACGCAGCGTCGCGGCGCTCGCCTCGGAGAGGCCGAGTTGGCGGACCTTGCCGGCCGCGACCAGCTCGGCCATGGCGCCCACCGTCTCCTCGATCGGAACGTCGAGATCGACCCGATGCTGGTAGTAGAGGTCGATGTGGTCGACGCCGAGGCGCTCGAGGCTCGCGTCGCAGGCCTTCCTGACGTACTCGGGCCGGCCGTCCACACCCCGGAAGCTGCCGTCCTCGCCCCGGACGTTGCCGAACTTGGTCGCCAGCACCACGTCGTCGCGCCGGCCGGCGAGGGCCCGGCCGACCAGCCGCTCGTTGGTGAACGGCCCGTACATGTCGGCCGTGTCCCAAAAGCCGATGCCGATGTCCAGCGCGTGGTGCAGGGTCTCGATCGAGCCCGCCTCGTCCTTCGCTCCATAGAACTCCGACATCCCCATGCAGCCCAGCCCGAGCATGGAGACCCGGAGCTCGTGGTTCCCGGTACCCAGGGTTCGCGTCTTCATCGCAGGTGCCTCCTCGTGCGTAGATTCGAGATCAGGGCAAGGCGGGCGGGAATTCTACCCTTACCCCCGGGGTTCAGTCTGCTGTCAGGCCAACAACCTGCCCAAGCGCCTAGCAGCCGTCCCTCTGTCCCGTACCCGAGTGGGAGGGGCCGAGTCCAGTCGCAGCGCCTGAGAACCACCTCGCGGCCCTCGGGCCCTGGACGGTAGCCTTTCCGGCGAACCTCCCGTCCTTTATCCAACATCTGAACGCCGGACGACTCACGGGTGTCGGCGACGTCGAAGACGGCCCGGCGCCCGAGCGAGGATAGAGCTCTGTCCATGGGTTTCACCGAATTCGAGCTGCACCCCGGCCTGCTGCGCGCGATCGCCGAGCAGGGCTTCACCGCGCCGACGCCGATCCAACGCTCCGCCCTGCCCCCGGCCCTCGCCGGCCGGGATATCCTGGCCTGTGCCATGACCGGCAGCGGCAAGACCGCGGCCTTCCTCCTGCCCCTTCTCCAGCGCCTGGAGGCGAGCCCGAATCGGGGAGTCACCCGGGCCCTCGTCCTCACCCCCACTCGCGAGCTCGCGGCGCAGGTGGAGGAGCACCTCCGCGCCCTCGGGCGCCACACCCGGGTGCGCTCGGCCACGGTCATCGGAGGCGTCGGTCCCAAGCCGCAGGAGCGGGCGCTCCGGGCCGGAGTGGACGTCGTCGTCGCCACTCCCGGCCGGCTCCTCGACCACCTGGCGAGCGGCATCGCCCGCCTCGGCGGAATCGAGGTCCTGGTGCTCGACGAGGCCGACCGGATGCTCGACATGGGATTCCTGCCCGACGTCCGGCGGATCCTGGCCCAGGTCCCGCGCCGCCGCCAGACGCTCCTCTTCTCGGCCACGCTGCCGCGGCCGATCGTCGCCCTCAGCCGCGAGATCCTGAACGACCCGGCACGGCTCGACGTCGAGCGCCCTTCGGCCCCGGCGACCGGCGTCGCCCAACAGGTCCTGCCGGTGCCCGAGAGCCTGAAGCCCCAGCTTCTCCTCGAGATGCTCCGCCGCGGCGAGCTCGAGACCGCCCTCGTCTTCACCCGCACCAAGCACCGGGCGAACCGCCTGGCGGCCTTCCTCGAGAAGGCCGGCATCGCCTGCGACCGCATCCACGGCAACCGCAGCCAGCGCCAGCGTCAGGCCGCGCTCGCCGCGTTCAAGGACGGCCGGCTGAAGGTGCTGGTGGCGACCGACATCGCCGCCCGCGGCATCGACGTCGAGGCGCTGCCCCACGTCGTCAACTTCGACGTCCCCGGTCAGGCCGACGACTACATCCACCGGGTCGGCCGAACCGCCCGGGCGGGCGCCGCAGGCGACGCCCTGACGTTCGCCTCGCCGTCCGAGAGCGCCGAGCTCGCCGCCATCGAGCGAGCGGTGGGCAAGCGGCTCGAGCGGCGGACACTCCAGGGGTTCGACTACCAGGCGCGGCCCGCGGGACGCTTCGAGATCCCGGTGGCCGAACGGATCGACGCGATCCGCCGGCAACGGGCCGAAGAGCGGGCACGCGCTCGGGCGAAGGCAGAGCGCCAGGGCGCAGCCCGCCCCGCGCGGCCCAGCCGCCTACAGGCCGACCAACGAGGTCGAGGCCGGAAAGTGGGAATACGATGACGAGACACCAGTCCCCGCCGAGCGCCGCCGCCCACTGGAATCGGGTGCTCGCGCCGTACAAAACGCCGAACACTCGGCGGGCGCTCTTCCAGGTCCTGGACACCGCGATCCCGTTCGTCGGGCTCTGGGTCCTGATGCTCGCCAGCCTGAAGGTCTCCTATGCCCTCACCTTGGTCCTGGCGGTGCCGACCGCGGGCTTGCTGGTCCGCCTGTTCATCATCCAGCACGACTGCGGCCACGGGTCGTTCTTCCGCTCACCGCGGGCAAACCATGCGTTGGGATTCGTCCTCGGCGTCGTCACCTTCACGCCCTATCGGTACTGGCGGCGGACCCACGCCATCCATCACGCGACCTCCGGCAACCTCGACCGGCGCGAGCTCGGAGACGTCAGGACCCTGACCGTCGGCGAGTATCGCGAAGCCGGCCCCTGGCGGCGGCTCTCCTACCGGCTCTACCGCCATCCCGTGGTGCTCCTGGTCCTGGGACCGGCCTGGCAGTTCCTGATCAAGCACCGCCTGCCCTTCGACGCCCCCCGGGCCTGGAAGGCCGAATGGGCCAGCGTGCTGTGGACGAACCTCGCCCTGGCGGCGATCGTCGTGACCCTGGCGGCGACCATCGGGTTCGGGCCCTTCCTCCTCGTCTGGGCGCCGATCTTCGTTCTCTCCGGTGCCGCCGGCGTCTGGCTCTTCTACATCCAGCACCAGTTCGAGGACACCTACTGGGAGCGCCAGAAGAACTGGGACTTCCACCTCGCGGGGATCCAGGGCAGCTCGTTCTACGACCTGCCGGCGATCGCCCACTGGTTCACCGGAAACATCGGGTACCACCACGTCCACCACCTGTCGAGTAAGATCCCCAACTACAACTTGCGCCGGTGCATGACCGAGGTTCCCGATCTCCAGCACGTCACACGCCTCACCTTCCGCGAGAGCCTGTCGTGCCTTCACCTCACGCTCTGGGACGAAGCGGGGGGCCGGCTCATCGGCTTCCGGGACCTCCGGAATGCCGCCACCAGGGAGGCCCTGGAGGCCGGCCGGTCGCCGGGCGAGTAGGATCCGCGCTCGCAGCGCCCCGCGAAGGCGCTGAACAGCTTCGCCCGAGTCGGTCGGTGCCGCTCGGCCTTCCACTCACCCGACCGGCGAGATGACCCGCGCCCGGGCTCTTCCCCACGACCTCGACATCACCCCGGCGCTCGCCGGCGAGCTGGGCGAGCTCTCGGCCCTGGCGCTGCGGGCCAAGGCGCATTGGGGGTACCCGGCCGAGTGGCTCGAGGAGTGGCGGAAACAGCTCACGATCACCGTCGCCGAGCTCGAGCGCCAGGTGATCTTCGTCGCGCGGCACAACGGCGAGCGGCTCGGGTTCTACGGCCTGGAGCTCGGCGGAAAGGTCGCGTCCCTCGAGTACATGTGGGTCGATCCGCCGGCCATGGGCCAGGGCGTGGGGCGCCGCCTCCTCGAGCACGCGCAACACCAGGCGGCGCTCCGGGGATGCCGGACGATCGAGCTCGACGCCGATCCCAACGCCGAGGCGTTCTACCTTCACCTGGGCGCCGTACGGATCGGCTGGACCGACGCCCCGGTGGCCGGCCTCCCCCGCCGGCTGCCGCGCCTCGAGCTCCGCTGCGGCTAGACGTCCGGGAGGGCGGCGGAGGCCACCGGCTCCTCGTCCTCCTGGCCCTGCCG
>CAZIIB010000255.1:0-5975 GCA_964539125.1 uncultured Thermoanaerobaculia bacterium
CTTTCCCAGGCGTCGGCGACTCCCTGATTCCCGTCTACCCCGCCGGCCGGATCGCCTCCGTCATCCGGTCGACCACCTCCTCCGGCGTCAGGTCGGACGTGTCGATCAGGGTGTAGCTCTCGTCGTAGGTCAGCGGCGACTCCGCCCGGTGGGCATCGCGCTGGTCCCGGCGGTCGATCTCGACCATCACCTCGCCGTAGGCTACGTCGCTCCCGGCCGCGACCAGCTCGTCGTAGCGCCGGCGATAGCGCACCTCCTGCCGGGCGTCGAGGAAGAACTTGTGGGGCGTGTCCGGGAACACCCGGGTCCCGATGTCCCGCCCCTCCAGGACGCCGCCGTGGTGCCGGGCGAACTCCTGCTGCAGGCTGACCAGCCGCCGGCGAACCTCCGGATAGGTCGAGATGCGCGACGACACCTCGCCCACCTCGGGGGAGCGGATCCGCTCCCCCACCGGCTCGCCGCTCAGCATCACGCGCGCGCCGCCGTCGTCGGGGTCGAGGTCGAGAGCGAGGTCGACGGTACGGGCCACCTCCACCACCCCCTCTTCGTCCTCCGGGCCCACGCCCGCCTCGATCGTCTCGAGCGCCACCGCCCGGTACATGGCGCCCGTGTTCAGGTACGGCACGCGCAGGCGCCGGGCGAGGCCCCGGGCCGCGGTGCTCTTGCCGACTCCGGAGGGGCCGTCGATGGCCACCACCAGAGGGGCTTCCGCCCGATCCAGACCCGCGCTCTCCATCATCTCGTTCATGCCGGTATCTCCCAGGTGTCGAGGGCCGCGAGGAGGTGAAGATTCTCCTCCCGCGTCCCGACCGTCACGCGCATCGCCTCGGGCAGCCCGAAGGCGTCCAGGGGCCGCACGGCAACCCTCCGAGCGAGCAGCTCCCGCGCCAGCTCCTCCGCGGCAACGGGCAGCTCGACCATCAAGAAGTTCGCCACCGAGCTCACCGGGTGGAGCCCCCGCCGAGACAGCTCCCTGGCGAGCCAGGACCGCTCGGCGGTGTTGTGGCGCCGGGACCGCTCCACGTGCTCGCGATCGGCGAGCGCCGCCCGGGCCGCCGCCTGGGCGAGCGACGACGTGTTGAACGGGTTCCGCACCCGCTCGAGCGGCTCGAGGACCGCCGCCGGTCCGTAGGCGAAGCCCAGGCGCAGACCGGCGAGGCCGTGGATCTTCGAGAACGTGCCCAGCACCACGACGTTTCGGCCCCGGCGCAAGTGCTCGAGCGCGTCGGGGTAGTCCGGCTGCTCGACGTACTCCTGGTATGCCTGGTCGACCACGGTCAGCACCCGGTCGTCCACCCGGTCGAAGTAGCGCTCGAGCTCCCTGGCGGACGCGAAGGTCCCGGTCGGGTTGTTGGGGTTGGCGAGAAAGACCAGGCGCGCAGGCCTCCCGTCCCGACCATCGCCGACGGCCTCCTCCGCCAGCGCCTCCAGGTCGCACCTCCAGCCGGCGGTCAGCGGCACCTCGACGACCTCCGCGTTCATCGCCCGAGCGGCGATGCGGTACAGGAGGAACGAGCCCGCCGACACGACGACCCTGTCGCGGCCGCGCACGAAGGTCCGGCACAGGAGCTCGATCAGCTCGCCGGAGCCGTTGCCCACGGCGACCTGTCGGATCCCGCCGCTCTCCGCCAGCCCGGCGCCCTCGACCAGGTCCCGTCGTAGCGCGCCGGCACCGGGGTCCGGGTACCGGTGGACGTCCCCCGCGACACCGGCCAGGGCGTCGAGCGCTCGGGGGGACGGGCCGAGGGGATTCTCGTTCGAGGCCAGGTGGACCAGCTCCCGCGTCGCGCCGCCGGCGGACCCCGGCACGTAGAGGGGGAGCGAGCGGATCCATTCCGGCGCCAGGTACGGCCCCGCAGGGCCGACCCGTTCAGGCTCCCCCGGTCTTCCCCGGGGTGCGGTCAACGGTCCTCCCCGCCCTTGCGGCCGGCGCCACGGCGAGGGCCCCGCCCCCGCTCCCGACCCGGTCCGCCCCCGCCGGCCCGGCGGCGCGCCCATCCGGCGGGCCGGCGGCTCCTCTTCCCGCCGCCGCCGCGGGTCGAGCTGCGCAGCGCTTCGACCTCCTTCTCGGTGAGCTCCCGGACCGTCCCGGGCGGCAGGGAGGGGTCGCGCAGCGGACCGATGGCCACCCGGCGCAGGCGCTGGACCGGATGACCGATGCGGAAGAACATCTCCCGGATCTGGCGGGTCCGCCCCTCGGCCAGCTCCACCGTCCACCAGGTGTTCTTGCCCTCCCGGGGTCCGCTCACCCGCAGGGGATCGATCCGCACCGGGACGGTGTGCCGGCCGTCGATCACCACGCCGCGGCGCCGGAGCTTGTCGAGCTCGGCCGCCGCGGGCTGGCCCTTGACCTTGACCTCGTAGACCTTGTGGCAGCCATAGCGGGGATGGGCGACGCGATGGGCGAAGTCGCCGTCGTCGGTGAGCAACAGCAGGCCCTCGGTCTGGAAGTCGAGGCGGCCCACCGGCACCAGGGCCTTGCGGAAGCGCCCCGGCACCAGGTCGAGGACCGTCGGGCGCCCCTCGGGGTCGGAGCGCGTGCTCATCACCCCGGTGGGCTTGTTCATCAGCAGGTAGCAGTGAGCGGTCCGGGGCTCTACGCGCTTGCCGTCCACCTTGATGGCCGCCGCCTCGGGATCGGCCTTGTCGCCCAGCGTCGCCACCTCGCCGTTCACGGTGACCCGCCCTTCCTGGATCAGGGCCTCCGCCTTGCGCCGGGAGGTCACGCCGGCCCGGGCCAGGATCTTCTGGAGCCTCTCCTCGCTCACGGCGCCTCCTCCCCGGCCCCGACCAGCGGCTCGTTCCGGGGCACTTCGTCCGGGTCGTCGGCCAGCGACTCCATCTCTTCGAGGGCCGCCACCTCGCGGTAGAAGCTCTCCTCCCGGTCCGCGGCGGCAGCCGCCGCATCCCCTGAGTCGCCCGCCTCCCCGAACGCCTCGTCGAACTCCTCGAGCGGCGGCAGGTCCTCGAGATCCTTGAGCCCGAAGTGAACCAGGAACTCGCGGGTCGTGGTGTAGAGAAACGGCTTGCCCACCACCTCTTTGCGACCGGCGATCCGTACCAGCCGGCGCTCGAGGAGGGTCTTGAGCACGCCGGCCGGGTTGACGCTCCGCAGCTCTTGGATCTCGGGCGCGGTCACCGGCTGGCGGTAGGCGACGATCGCCAGGGTCTCGAGCGCCGCCATGGAGAGCTTGGTCGAGCCCGAGGCCGCGAAGAAGCGCCGCAGCCACTCGTTGAGCTCCGGCCGCGTGACCAGGCGCACCCCTCCCGCCGCCTCGTCGACCATCACTCCCCGGCCCGCGCCGTAGCGCTCGAGAACGGCGTCGAGGGCTCTCTCGGCGGCCTCGCTCTCGGCGTCGTCGAAGAGCCCGACGAGGCGCTGCCGGGGCACCGGCTCGCCCGAGACGAACAGAATCGCCTCCATCGCCGCCTCCATCTCCGCCGGCTCCGTCATGGAGACAGCGCCTCCAGCTCCTCGCTCCGCGCCTCTCGCGTGGTGCGGTAGAGGAGCAGGTCGCCGGCCCCGGTCTGATGGATCCGGACCAGGTGGAGCCGGGCGAGCTCGAGCAGCGCCAGAAAGGCCGCGATCGCCTCGGCGCGGCACGAGAGGCCCCCCAGGTCGGCCACGAAGTCGAAGGGGCGGCCGGCGTCGAGCGCCCCCAGGAGACGGTGGACCTGGTCGCGCACCGAGTACGTCTCGCGCGAGAGATGAAACGGCGGCGGATGCTCGCGCTCGAAGCGGGAGAGGGCGTCCTTGAACGCCGCCAGGAGATCGAACAGGGAGACGTCACCCAGGTCGACCTCCCGGCCGTCCGACGGCAGCTCGGGGGGCGGCGCCGAGCGGATCCAGATCCCCCGGCGCACACTGTCCACCTCGCCCAGGGACTGGGCGGCCTCCTTGAGACGTCGGTACTCGAGCAGGCGTTGAACCAGCTCCTCGCGCGGGTCCTCCTCCGGCTCCCCTTCCACCACCCGGGGCCGCGGCAGGAGCATCCGGGACTTCAGATGGATCAGGAGGGCCGCCTCGTAGATGAACTCGCCGGCCACGTCGAGGTTGAGCTCCTCCATCAGCGAGAGGTACTCGTGGAACTGGTCGCAGACCCGCGCGACCGGGATGTCGACGATCTCCACCTCGTTGATCTTCACCAGATGAAGGAGGAGATCGAGGGGGCCTTCGAAGAGGGGGAGATCGACCCGCCAGGACTCGGGGAGCAGGCTGCGGGCGGGCGGGGTCAGGCGGCTCATGGGGTCCCGATGATACCGCGCGACCGGGCCGCCGAAACGTCTTTCCGGGGCCCGGCTGCCCGCCGCCTCAGGCTCCCTGCAGGCGGCCCACCGCTCGCTCCGCGGCGATCAGGGCTTGCCACTCCGACCACGCCGCCCAGACCTCCAGGGCGAGGGTCAGCCAGAACAGCCCGCCGTGGACGGCCGCCGGCACTTGGCCGGCGTAGACGCCGGCACCGGCCAGGAACAGGGCGACGACGGCGGCGAGGGCCCCGAGCAAGGGGGGGAGGGTGCGCCGGCGGAAGTGGGTCAATGCCGGCTCCAGAACGTGCTCGAGCTCCGCCTCGCGGGCGCTCTCCAAGAGCACGCGGTCCGCCCCCACGAGATAGAAGAGAACCCATGCGTGGGCGAGGACGAAGACCAAGAGGGCCACCAGCGCGGTGAGCACGTGGAGCTGGAGCGCCGCCCCGGCCGCCGCCCCGCGATAACCCTGCGCCGCCGCCACCCCCAGCCCCGCGGTTGCGATCAACCCGGTGATCACCATCAACCTTCCGAACATCTTGGATCCCCCTCGTAACCTGTCGGTCCCCTTCCCACCGCGGGCGCCGCAGCGCGGAGCGCCGTGGTCGGGGAAGGGGACGCCACCACTCGGTTCTCCTCTTCGTCCGAGGGGTTGGACCCCCTCTCGGCGACCGATCCTACCGTTCGTCGGTCCCCAGCAGGCGACGGCGCCTTGCGAGGCGTCGCTCGACGATCGCCCGGAGCGGCGCCAGCTCCTTGTCCTGCCACCGGCCGGCAAGCGCACGGGCCTCCTCGCGGGCGCGCTCCAGCCACTCTCCGTCCGCTGCCGGGTCGGCCACCCGGAAGCTCGCCAGGCCGGCCTGGCGGGTCCCCAGGAGCTCGCCGAAACCGCGCAGCCGGAGGTCTTCCTCGGCGATCTCGAAACCGTCGCCGGTCGCCGCGAACACCTCGAGCCGCAGGCGGCCCTCGGGGGTCGCCTCTCGGCTCCGCACCGCCACACAGCGCGACGGCCGCTCCCCTCGGCCCACGCGCCCGCGGAGCTGGTGGAGCTGGGCGAGGCCGAAGCGGTCCGCTCCTTCGATCACCATCACCGTGGCCTCGGGCACGTCCACGCCCACCTCGATCACGGTGGTGGCCACCAAGGCCCGGACCTCGCCCGCCGCGAAGGCCGCCATCACGCGGTCCCGGTCCGCCGCCGCCATGCGTCCGTGGAGCACGGCGCTCGCCTCGCGGCCGAGCCAGGCCCGGACCTCCTCGCCCTCCGTTTCGAGCGAGGGCGCCGCCGCGCCCTCCCCCTCCGCCTCGATGCGCGGGCAGACCACGTACGCTCGCCCTCCGGCCGCCAGCTCCTCGGCGATCCCGCGGTAGAGCGCCCGGCGTGCCGCCTCGTCGACCACCTCGGTCTCGACCGGCCACCGGCCCGGCGGCAGCTCGTCGAGCACCGACAGGTCCAGGTCGCCGTACTCGGTGAGGGCGAGGGAGCGCGGGATCGGCGTGGCGGTCATCACCAGGAGGTCGGGACGGTCTCCTTTGGCTTCGAGCGACCTCCGCTGGACGACTCCGAAGCGGTGCTGCTCGTCGATCACCGCGAGACCGAGGCGCGGAATCTCCACCCCCTCCTGGATCAGGGCGTGGGTGCCCACGACCAGGTCGATCTCGCCGCGCACGAGGTCCCGGCGGAGGGAGGCGGCGTCCGGGCTCGACCCGGTGAGCAGGGCGAGTCGGCAGGT
>CAZIIB010000256.1:0-5965 GCA_964539125.1 uncultured Thermoanaerobaculia bacterium
CTACCCCCGGGTGCTGATGGAGATCGAACGGGACCGCGGCAACCCGACCCTCGAGGTGGAGTGCTTTCTCGAAGGCGGCGCCTGGGGCCGGGCCGCCGTTCCCTCGGGCGCCTCGACCGGTAGCCGGGAGGCTCTGGAGCTGCGCGACGGAGGCAAGCGCTATCAGGGCAAGGGAGTCACCGAGGCGGTGGAGAACGTCAAGGGGGAGATCGCCGCGGCGCTCGCCGGCCGCGACGCCCGGGACCAGGTTCTGATCGACCGCGTCCTGATCGACCTCGACGGCACCGAGACCAAGAGCCGGCTGGGGGCCAACGCCATCCTGGGCGCCTCCATGGCGGTGGCCAAGTCCACCGCGTGCGCCTCCGGGCTGCCGCTCTACAGCTATCTGGGGAGCCCACTCTCGAACGTCCTGCCGGTGCCCCAGCTCAACGTCCTGAACGGCGGTGCCCACGCCGACAACAACGTCGACGTCCAGGAGTTCATGCTGGTGCCCCTGGGCTTCGAGCGATTCTCCGACGCGCTGCGGGCGGCGGTCGAGATCTACCACACCTTGAAGAAGGTGCTCCGCGAGCGATCGCTCTCGAGCTCGATCGGTGACGAGGGGGGCTTCGCGCCCAACCTCTCGAGTAACCGCGAGGCCCTCGACCTGCTGGTCGAGGCCATCTCGAAGGCGGGCTACAAGCCGGGCCGTCAGGTGGCTCTGGCGATCGACGTGGCGGCCAACGAGCTGGTGGAGAAGCGCCGGGGCAAGAAGCCGAGCTACGCCCTCGCCGGCGAGGGACGGAAGGGCCTCGAGGCCGGCGACCTGATCGCCCTCTACCGGGAGTGGCTCGACGCCTACCCGCTGATCTCCATCGAAGACGGCCTCTCCGAGGACGACTGGAACGGCTGGAAGGTGCTCACCGCGGAGCTCGGAGGCCGGGTGCAGCTCGTCGGTGACGACGTCTTCGTCACCAACCCGGAGATCCTGGCCGAGGGGATCGCCGACGGCGTCGCCAACGCCGTCCTCATCAAGCTCAACCAGATCGGCACCGTCACGGAGACCCTGGCGGCGGTCGAGCTGGCCCGGACCAACGGCTACGGCACGGTGATCAGCCATCGCTCGGGGGAGACCAACGACACCACCATCGCCGACCTGGCCGTGGCCACCCGGGCGGGCCAGATCAAGACCGGCGCTCCGGCGCGGAGCGACCGGGTGTCGAAGTACAACCGGCTGCTCAGGATCGAGGAGGAGCTGGAGGGCGCCGCCACGTTCGCCGGGGCCGCGGCCTTCCCGCGCTGGAAAGGGTGAACGCCACCGCCGCCGCTTCCCGCGAAGGGCGCCCCGTCCGTTCGGTGACGGTGGCGGCGGTCCTGTTCCTCGTCCTCCTCCTGGCGGTGGCCGGGGCGCGGAGCTATCACGACCTCGCCCGGGCGCGGGCGCGCCAGGACGAGCTCCAGAGCAAGGTAGACCAGACCCAGGCGCGAATCCAGGAGCTCCACCGGCGGATCGAGCGCCTGCGCCACGACCCGGTGCTTCTCGAGCGTCTCGCCCGCGAGGAGCTCGGGCTGGTCAAGGACGGCGACACGGTGGTGGTGCTGCCCGACCGCGCGCTGCCGGAGGAGCCGCCGGCGCCCGGGACGCCGCGGGGTTCGGCGCCGGCGCCGAGCCCCGAACCGACTCGGCCCCGGCCCGCCCCGTCGCCGTCCGGCGGAGCGCCCGGTTGAGATTGCTCCGCCTCGGCCGCGCTCCGGGCTTCACCCTGGCCGCGGCGGGGACCCTGGGGGTCGGGGTGGCGGCCTCGGCGGTGGTCCTCGCCTTCGCCTACGCCACCCTCATCCAGCCCGTGGCCCGCTTCCCCGAGCGGGACCGGATCGTCGACGTCCAGGCCACCCGGGGGCGGGGGCCGGGCGATCGCTTCGCCGTCTTCCCCGCGGACTTCGTCGCCTGGCGGGCGAGACAGCGTTCCTTCGAGGCCTTCGGCGCCTACCAGCCCCTCGGCGGAGTCGACCTGACGGGCCGCGGCGAGGCCCTTCGCCTGCGCAGCCACCGGGTCACCGCCGGCCTGTTCCCGGCGCTCGGCGTCGTGCCGGAGCTGGGGCGCACCTTCACCGCCGACGAGGAGCAGCCGGGCCGGGACCGAGTGACGGTCCTCTCCGACCACCTCTGGCGCCGCCTCGGCGCGGCCCCGGGGATCCTCGGCCAGACCCTGCTCCTCGGTGGTGAGCGCCACCGGGTGGTGGGCGTCATGCCGCCGGGCTTCGGCGTCCGCGGCGGCTTTCCGGACCTCTGGCTCCCCCTCTCGTTCGGTCCCGGCCGGCCGGCGGACCGCAAGAGCGCGACCCTGGGCGTCATCGCCCGCCTGCGCCCGGGGGTCACGCTGAATCAGGCGCGGGCGGACCTGGGAGCGATCGCCGCGGCCCTCGAGGAGAGCTTTCCCGACACCAACCGGGAGCTCCGCCCGAGCCTCGAGCCCCTGGCCGAGGTGATGACCCGGGGTCTGCGGCCGACCGTGTTCTTGCTCTTGGCCGTGGTCGCCGCCGTCCTGGCGGTGGCCGGGGTGAACCTGGGCAACCTGTTCCTCGCTCGGGCGATCGGCCGGGACGGCGAGATGGCGGTGCGCGCGAGCCTGGGAGCCACGCCCGGCCGCCTGGTGCGCCAGGTGCTCGGAGAGAGCGCGCTTCTAGGAGGGCTGGCAGCGGCCGCCGGGGTGGCCCTGGCGGCCGGCGCCCTGGAGCTCCTGCCCGATCTGCGGGGCCAGTTCCTCTACCGGTCGATCGAGCTCCGACTGAGCGCGCCGGTCCTGGCCCTGAGCGGGGGGCTCGCCTTCCTCGTGGGCCTGTTGGCCGGCGTCGTTCCGGCGCTCCGGGCGGCGCGGACGGGCTCGCAGCGACTCGCCGGCGGCTCCGGCAAGGCGACCCGGGGACGCCGCGCGGCGCTCCTCACCCACGCACTGGGGACCGGCCAGGTGGCCGCCACCGTGGCCCTGCTGGCCGGGGCCGGGCTCCTGCTGCACAGCCTGGTGGAGCGGCTGGGTACCGATCTCGGCTACTCGGCGGACAGGGTGCTGAGCTTCGAGGTCGCCCCGCCCCCGTCCCGTTACCCGGACGCCGCGGCGCTCGGCCGGTTCTCGGCGCGCCTGCTGGAGGAGCTCTCCGCGGTCCCGGGCGTCGAGCAGGCGGCCTCGAGCGACGGGCTTCCTGGCGGCGGCTGGGACGTCGCCGCGTGGCCCGAGGGTCGCCCCGGCGCCGGCGATCCGGGGGCGGAGCCCCTCCACCCGTCCTTCCACCTGGTCACGCCGGGGTACTTCCGTGTGCTGGGCATGCCGCTCATCTCCGGCCGCGGCTTCCTCCCGACCGACACCGCGGGCGCTCCGGACGTGGCGGTCCTGAGCGCCGGGGCCGCGCACCGGCTTTTCGGCGACGAGGACCCGCTGGGCCGACGCGTCGCCGTCGAGGCAGGGGACGCCTGGCACCGGGTGGTGGGCGTGGTGCCCGACGTGCGGCGGAGCGCCGGCGAGTCGGCCGGGCCATGGCCAGCCTGCTCTTCGGGGTCGCGCCGTACGATCCCTGGTCGTTGGCGGCGGCGGTGGCGACGCTGACCGTGGCGGTTCTCGCGGCGGCCTGGGTGCCGGCCCGGCGGGCCCTCCGGATCGAGCCCCGGGAGGTCCTGCCCGGCGAGTAGGCCGCCGGTGTGCTACGACTCCGGTGAGGTTCCCACCGCGGCGTTGGCGGCCGCCCGGCGCTCGCCGCGGGCCAGGGTCCACTTGAGCCAGGGCGGCGTGATCAGTGTGGTCACGATGACCATGATCACCACCGCGGAGTAGACCTCGGGGCTGATCACCCGCTCGCCGTGGAAGCGCAGGCTCTCGCCGATGGCGGCGAAGATCAGCCCCACTTCCCCCCGGGGCACCATGCCCACGGCCACGGAGGTCCGGTCGAGGCCCCGCTCCAGGACCCCGCCGGCGCACACCATCTTGCCCAGGATGGCGGCCAGCGAGAGGAGGGCGGCGAAGCCCAGGACGTCCCCCTGCCCGAAGGTCGCGAGGTCGACCTTGATCCCCATGCGCACGAAGAAGATCGGCACCAGGAAGATGTAGAGCGGGTGGAGCAGCTCCTCGATCGAGTGCTCGCCCCGGTCGAGGAAGTCGCGGTAGTGCACCTCGTCGAGGATCAGGCCGGCGGCGAAGGCGCCGACGATGGTCGCCAGGTCGAGCTTGTTGGCGATGTAGGCCAGGAGGAAGCAGAAGACGAGGGCGACGGTGAGGAGCATGCCCTGGATCCGCAGCTTGCTCGCCAGGCGGAACATGCGCGGCGACAGCCAGGTGCCGATCAGGATGGCGCCGCCCAGGAAGAGCACCGCCTTGGCGACGATCCAGAGCACCGAGAGCGACGACAGCGACGTGCCGGTCTGGGCCGCGGTGATGACCCCCGTGACCACCGCCAGGATCACCAGGCCGAGGACGTCGTCGATCACCGCCGCCCCCAGGATGATCTTCGACTCCCGCTTCTGGACCTTGCCCAGGTCGGTGAGCACCCGGGCGGTGATCCCGACGCTCGTCGCGCACAGGGTGGCGCCGATGAAGATGTGGACCATGAGGTCGTGGTTGGGGATCATCACCGCCGAGACCCCCCAGCCGAGGAAGAAGGGGGCGATCACCCCCATCACGGCCACCGCGAAGCTCGACAGTCCCACCGACTTCATCTCGTCGATGTTGGACTCCAGGCCGACGTCGAAGAGCAGGAGGATGACGCCCAGCTCGGCGAGGATCTCGATCCCCGAGCTGTCCTTCAGGAATTCCAGCCCGTGGATGCCCACCAGAGCGAGGTTCCCGAGGACGACTCCGAAGATCAGCTCGCCCAGGACCGCCGGCTGGTGGAAGCGCTCGAAAAACGCCCCGCCGAGCTTGGCGGCGGTCAGGATGACGATCAGGCCGAAGAGGACCGGCAGCACCGGGCTGGTGTGGCCGGAGCCGTGTGCGGCCTCGCCCGCCGGAGCACCGGCGGCCTGCGCCGGTGGGGCTCCGGACAGGGTGCCCCCGTAGGCGAGGAGCACGAGGCCGAGCAGCGCGAGGGCGATCCAGGTCTTGCGCATGGGAGTCCGCGAGATCGTCAAGGGGCTGCCCGGGAGAGTCCCCCGGGCGTTTCGAGTCCGGTGATCCTAACACCGGGCCGCTGTCCAGCGCCGCCGTGGGCGATGCGGCGCGATGGGCCTTGCTGGGAGGCCCGGAGGCGGGCCGAACGGGGGGCGATAGACTCCGGGCCAGCGATCGACCGACTCCAGTTCCTCACCACTCCAGGAGGTACCCATGAGCATGCGACGGACGATCCCGTGGCTCGCGACCCTGGCGCTTCTCGCCGCCGTCGGCCTGACCCTGGCCGGCCGCGCCGGCGCCGAGGGCGTGGACAAGCCCGTGTTGCACGCACGTCACTGGCTGGCGATCACCGGTAAGCCCCTGGCCGCCACCGCCGGCGCCATGACCTTCCAGAAGGGAGGCAACGCGGTCGACGCCGCCTGCACCATGCTCGCCGCCGCCTGCACCATGTGGGACACGCTGGGCTGGGGCGGGGAGACCCAGGCCCTGATCTACAACCCCGAGACCGGCAAGGTGATCGCCCTGGACGGCCTGGGAGTGGCCCCGAGCGGCGCCACCAGCGACTTCTTCCAGAAGCGCGGCGAGCGCTATCCGCCCGAGTGGGGACCCCTGGCGGCGGTCACGCCGGGCACGCCCGGGGCGCTCATGACCCTGCTCGCCGAGTACGGCACGATGTCGCTCGCCGAGGTCCTGGAGCCGGCGATCCGGATGGCCGAGGGCTACCCCATCGAGGCCCAGCTCATCCGCTCGATCCGGGCGCGCCGGGAGCTGATCGAGGGCTGGCCCCACTCGAAGGCGGTCTTCCTTCCCGGAGGCGAGCCGCCGGAGCCGGGGCAGGTCTTCGAGCAGCCCGACCTGGCGGCCACCCTCCACAAGCTGGTCGACGCCGA
>CAZIIB010000257.1:0-5943 GCA_964539125.1 uncultured Thermoanaerobaculia bacterium
AATCGAGTACCCTGTAGCTCAAACCCTGAGACGGCCTTCGCTTCGGCGGGGGAAGACGAGCCTGGACCGGGCCGGGACCTGACAGGGTCGATGCGGCCGGGACCGGGCAGGACCTGTCGTCGAAAGGAGAGGACCCAATGGATCGCAGGACGTTTCTTGCCGCTACCGCCATGCCGCTCGCCCTGGCCGCAACCCGATCGGTCGCGCTCGCCGCGGGCCCCGCGACCGGTGACAATGAATACGAGAACGCGCGAAAGCGCTTGGTGGAGCTACCCGGGAAGAAGAGCTTCAAGATCGCGTTGCCGACCGGCGCGGTCGCGCCCTACCAGCCCGACCTCGAGATGTTCGTCGGCAGCGCCATCAAGACCTTCATCCTCGCGGAGTTCCTGCGGGAGGTGGAGGCGGGTCGGCTCTCCGAGGACGAGCTTCTGGCGATCGACGACGGGATCCGCTCGTTGAGCAGTCCGGTCTTCGGCGCGCATCCGGAGGGGGAGAAGAACCTGGCCGGGATGGCATCGGCCCGTACGGTCCTCGAGGCGATGATCAGCCACAGCGACAACACGGCCACGGACGCGGCGCTCCGGCGCGTCGGCGCCGCCGAGGTCCGCGCCTTCATCACCGAGACCGTGAAGCTGAAGCACACCCGCATCCCGGACTCGACCCGCCGCATGTTTTCCTACCTGGCCGGAGCCCCGGCAGGGCGCGATGAGGGCTGGGCCGGCATGAAGCACATCTTGGAGGGTGGGAATTTCGGCAAGGAGCGCCTTCCGATCAACGCCGAGGAGACGATGATCTCCACCGCCTCCGAGCTGGTCAGCTACTACCAGCTCGCCCTCGACGGCGCCTTCTTCAAGAAGCGGGAGACCTTGACCGAGCTCAAGCGCATTCAGGCCATGGCGGACCTGATCGCGCGGGTCGTTCCGGCGAACACCGCGGCCTACGCCAAGGGCGGCAGCATCGACTGGCTCGGCTTCCATGCGCTCTGCGCGCCGGGCCAGATGGTGGTCGGGAAGACGCCGGTCACCTTCTGCTTCACCATCAACTGGACGGATGCGGAGGCCGACACCGACGCCGCGAAGGTCGCGAGCGCGTTCGGGAGCGCCGTCGCCGGCATGCTGGCGGCACTCGCGAAGAACGTGGGTTGAGCGCGGGGGGCTCCAGCTCCTTCGCATCCCGGAGCTCCACCTTGCCCCAGAGCTCGTGACGGAATCTCCGGCCGAGCCGGCTACGGGAGCGCCAGTCGACGTGTCACTTCGGGATTCTCGAAGCTCGCGCTTGCGTGAGGTCCGAAGGGGTGGAAAATGAAGGGCGGCTCCGCTACGACCTCGACCCAGGAGACCTCCATGCCCGACTCGACCTTCCAGTTCGCCCTCGACGGCTCGGTCCTCGGCGCGAAGAGTGCCAAGAGCCTTCTCGTCGCCACGGCGCAGAGTGATGTGCTGGCCGCCCTGCAGGAGAATCGGCCCTTTCCCGAGCGCACCATCGCCGCCGGAGAGTTTTCCGTCGCGGCCGAGGGGGGGAAGGACTTCGTGCTCCGGAGCGACCCCGGGGAGGCGGGAGCGGTCTCGTTCCGCGCCAAGGCCGAGGCCGCTCTCCTCATCACTCCCGAGCGCGGGACGATGCTCGAGAGTCTCCCGGTCTCCGACTCCATGGCCGAGGGTCTCGCCGGGGCCGAGGACTCGGAGGCCTCGTACGCCCTCTTCACGTGGGGCTACGACCTCGCGGGCGCGGGCCAGGGCACCGTGGCGCTCGGCGCGGGGGTCGGGGCCCAGTTCGGCGTGGACGCCAAGAGGGTGGCGGGCTTCGCCGTCGTCAAGCTCTTCCGGCGAGACACTCCCTCGCCCAAGGTGCTCCGGGAGCTGGCGAAGGCTTGGCGCCTGCCGAAGCGGGTGGAGACCGCCTCCGACCTCCCACCGGGGACCTGGCTGGTGGTGGAGGTCGACGGCTCGCTGGCGCTGAGCCTCGGGGTCCAGGCCGGCTACGACTTCAGCTGGGTCCGCGACACCGTGCTCTCGGGGCTCACGGGGGACATCGGCCTGCGGGTCGAGGCGGGGCTCTCGGCCACCGTGGGATGCGAAGCCTCGGGCCGCTACGCCCTCGTCCTGCGCCGCGACTCCCTGAAGGCCGCGGACCGGCGGCTCAGGCTCCAGCTCTTCAAGCAGCGCAAGCAGGGCTGGAGCTTCGCCCTGGACGCGCGGGCCACGGTGCAGGCCAACGTGAGCGACTTCGCGCCCGACTCCCTCGACGGGCTCCTGCGCGCGATCCTCGGGGTCCATGCGGCGCAGGTCCTCGACGACCTCCAGGCCGTCGAGGACTTCGCCGACCCCGAGAAGAGCCTGGGGGAGCTCCTGGCCGGTGCCGGGGTCGACCGGGCCAAGAAGCTCCTCGGCGACGTCACCGGTCTCGACGTGGAGAGCGAGCTCCAGACGGCCCGGGACGAGCTCGCCGGGCTGCTCCAGACCTGGCAGGGGCTCGACGAGCGGGTGGCGAGCGGGCTGTGGAGCGAGCTCGGCCACCAGGAGGCAATCGACGCCGTTCGCGACCTCGCCGGCCAGGTCCAGGCGGCCCTGGCGGACGACGCCTCGCTCCGCGCCCTGTTGAGCGAGCGCCTGGGCGACGGCGGGTTCCTGGCGACCCCCGCCGGCAAGTGGCTCGAGTCGGTCGCCGGCGACGGGATCCTTCCCCTGGTCACCAGCTCCTCGGGCCTGCAGACCCTCCGGGAGGCCGCCGCGAAGACGCTGGACGTGCTCGACGGTGGACGGCTCGAGACGCTGATCGGGCGCCTCAAGTCGGAGATCGAGAAGGTGTTCCGCCTGGACAAGGTGGAGGCGGCCATCCAGGCGGCGATCGAGGCTTCCGATCCCCAGAAGCTCGACGCCTGGCTCAGGGAGCGGCTCGCCCGGTTCCTCGACGCCCAGCCGACGGTCCAGCGCCTCCAGGAGGTGCAGGGAGCCATCACGGCGATCCGCCAGAAGGGCGAGGACTTCTACCGGCGGACCCTGGAGGCCGTCCAGCGCCAGTACCAGCTCGCCCTCGCGGCCACCTACCGCACGGCCACCACCCGGGAGGCGCTCGTCGACGTGGAGCTCGACTTCGCCTCCGGCGGCGCGGAGGACGAGCTGCGGGGCCTCCTGGGCGAGGCCCTCCGCGGGGACCTCACGCGGCTCCTGCTCCGGGAGCTCCCCGGTGTCACGCTCCACGTGGCCAAGCTCACCCATCAGATCGACCGGCGGGCGCAGGTCCAGGTCAGCCTCCCCTGGTACAGCCGCGAGACGAAGGACGTCGCCCGCTCCCTGGCCGCGGTGAGCGCCCTCGAGGACGACGGCCGGCTCCTCCTCTACGAAGGCAAGGCCACCGACGAGGTCCTGGTGACGAAGGCGAAGGTGCGCCGCGACAGCCAGCTCTCGGTCCTCGTACAGCTCCGGGAGCGCCCCGGGATCCACGTTCACGAGAGCGGGACGATGAGCTACTCCTACTCCTTCTGCCAGGCCCTGGCGGAGGCGAGGACGGCCCTGCTCGGCCGTCAGCTCGGCGGCTTCATCGAGGCGTACTTCCCGGGCGAGTTTCCCGCCGACGGAGACGGCGAGACGAGCGGCTCGGTCCACAACTGGCTCGCCGCCCTCGACGAGCGGCTGGATCCACTGCAGAACAACGGACGCGGCAACCTGGGCAACACGCTCCTGACCCTGCAGGTCTCGGTCAACGAAGAGGTCGCCGACGCCTGGTTGAACGCGCCGCCGGCGGGCCACCCCGCGTACCGGCAGATGTCGCGGAGCCTCCAGGCGCTCCTCAAGGAGCTGATTCCCTGGATCTACTTCCGGGATCCGGACCGCTGCCGGCCCGACTTCGTGCCCGCCGCGGTCCTCTTCGCCTACGCGGCCCTGCCTCCGCTCACGGACGTGCGGCTCAAGGGGCAAGACCTGGTGCCGGCCAAGGGGGACGGGCTGTACTGGGACTTCCAGGATCGCACCCTCCTCGAAGCGGTCCTCGGCTCCGAGGCGACCGCGATGAACCTCGAGACCACGGCGCGGCGGACCAAGTCGCTTCTCGAGAAGCTCCCCGGCTTCGGCAAGCGGGTGGCCGCCTTCGCCAACGGCCCGGCGTTCGCCCAGACGGTGCGGGCGTCGGTGTTCGACAGCAAGGGGCGGGTGCGCCCCCAGCTCATCGACCTGCTCGACTGCGAGCGCCAGATCGTCGGAGGCGCCGCGAGCGCCGGCGCCGCGATGGCGAAGTTCCGCGCCAAGGCGAAGCAGGACCCCGAGGAGGCCGTCGCGGCCCTGGCCCGCTTCGGCGACGCCCTCGCCAAGGCGTTCAACAAGAGCCTGCGCAACGTGTACCTGAAGGATTCCCTGCGCCCGTTCGGGACGCTCCTGTTCGCCGAGGCCGCGGGGGCTCTGCGTGGCGGCCTGCGGGTGGAGACCGCCGCCTTCCTGCAGCTCGCGATCCTCGAGTCGAGCGCGGCGTTCCCGCCCGCGGACTTCCCGCGGCACTCGCAGCCGAAGGCCGAGGACGTGCTGGTGGAGGAGAACCTGGTCAGCCTGTGAGCGAGAGGCGGCGGCTGGGCGTTCCGCCTCGGCCCAGCTCCGCCAGGCGCTGCGCCGGGCGAAGTGCCAGGCAGCTCTCCGGTGCCGGGGCGACCTGCACCTGCCAGCCGATGGGGCCGTCCGAGTACTTCACCCTCACGGCCGACTGTCCGGCGTCGGAGGCGGCACGCGCCGAGGCTTGCCACAAGACCTGGTCCGCCGCCCTCCAGGCGAAGCTCCTCAGCGGGTACAGTCAGCTCTGGTCGTTCTACGCCGACATCCCCGAGCTCGACTACTGCCCGCAGTAGGCGAGAGCGGCCGGCGGATGAGCTCCCGCGCGTAGCGCGCCGCCATCGCGAACGGCTTCTGTTTTGGACGCCGCGAAGGCGGCAGGTCTCGCCCGGTTGAACGAGCGGGACGGACCCGAGGAGGTGGACGAATGGACGATGCACGGAAGCAGCTCGTGGCGAACGTGGATTGCGGCCCCGCCGGGGCGAGCCGGGGCGGGCGGGGTGGTGCCCGGCGCGGAGCGCTCGGGCCTCTGGCGTTGGCGCTGGGCGCGATCGCCCTCGCTCTGACCGTCACCCCCGCCTTCGCCGCCGAGCTCCTGACCAACGGAGGGTTCACAAACGATCTCTCCGGATGGAGGGCCTTCACCGACGCCGACCGCGTCTCCGCCTGGAGCCCGATGGACGCCAACGGCTCGGCGAGCTCGGGCTCGGCCGAGCTCTCGAACACTTCCACGGACGGTGGGATCGCCGTGACGCCGATGTTCCAATGTGCGCAGGTCCAGGCGGGCGAGGTCTACCGCGTCTCGGCGAAGCTGCGGGTGAAGTCGGGCCAGGCCCGCACGGGCAAGGCGAACTGGGCGTTGGTCTGGTTCCCCAATGCGGACTGTTTCGGCACCACTCTGCGCTACGACACCGTGGGCGAGGTCACCTCCCCCGGTTCATGGGTCCAGGTCCAGGGCGACTACACGGCGCCTTCCGGCGCGGTCGGGGCGAAGGTCATACCGGGCTTGATCAAGAGCCAGGCGGGAGGCACCTTCACGGCCTACTTCGACGACGCGTCGATCCTGCCGGCGGACGAGGCTCCGCCGGGCGGGCCGGAGGAGTGCCAGCCACTTCCCGGACCCTACGTGACCGACAGCGACTTCCCCGGGTTCCGCTTCAAGGTGGAGATCGTGAACGGCGCCGGGAGCCTTGCGGCCAGCCCCGAGCCGCAGTGCCTGGCGGAGACGGTCTGCCTGAGCGGCGCCCTTCCCGGGCGCACCGAGGCCGAGCTCCGCGTGATCGGCCCGCGGCCGAACGGACATCTCTGGTTCGAGGTCGTCCGCTTCACGCCGTCGGCTCTCAACATCCGGGCCGAGAAGGTGAGCGACGGGACCTGCCGCTTCTACCGTCTGCCGGCGATCCCGGCG
>CAZIIB010000258.1:0-4520 GCA_964539125.1 uncultured Thermoanaerobaculia bacterium
ACCGCCTTGACCGCCGCCTGGAGCTCGTAGCGGTGGAAGAAGTAGACCGGCACCAGGGCTTCCTGGAGAAGCGACAGGGGCTCGCCCGGCAGGACGTTGCCCTCGCCGAAGGAGGCGAGCGCCACCTTGCGCACCGCGATCGTGTTCTCCAGGCCGGCCACCGGGTCGGCGAGGTTGTCCCAGAGGTTGGCGAACGGCTCGGCGGCCCCGGGGGGCCGGGCGTCCTCGTCGGTCAGGAAGACGAAGCCGCGCCGACGGTTCTCCGCCAGGATTCCCGCCAGCCCGGCTCGCTCGTCGGCCCCGGGCGGGAACTGGGTGTAGGCGTAGCGGATCGCCTGGACGTCCCAGGCGCCGATGCCGGTGCCGTAGGCCTTGGAGAAGTCGAGCTTGCCGTTCGGGCCCACCGTCACCAGAGGGGCCGGGTAGTCCATCACGGAAGCCCGGCCGAAGGTCGAGGCGGCGAAGTTGTGGGCCAGCCCCAGGGTGTGGCCCACCTCGTGGGCGGCGAGCTGGCGGATGCGCGCCAGGGCGAGCTGGACCGGATCGTCCGGCGTGCCGGTGCCGGTCTCCGCGGTGCCCGCCAGGCCCTCGAAGATCAGCCGGTCCTGGCGGACGCGGAGCGACCCCAGGGTCACGAGACCCTTGATCAGCTCCCCGGTGCGCGGGTCGATCACTCCGCCGCCGTAGGACCAACCCCGGGTCGAGCGGTGGACCCACTGGATCACGTTGTACCGGACGTCGAGCGGGTCGACCCCCTCGGGCAGCACCTTGACCTGGAAGGCGTTCTTGAAGCCGGCGGCCTCGAAGGCCTGGGACCACCAGGACGCTCCTTCCACCAGGGCGCTGCGGATCGGCTCGGGCGCCGCCCGGTCGACGTAGTAGACGAGGGGCTCGACCGGGTCGGAGACGGCGGCGGTCGGGTCCCTCTTCTGGAGCCGGTGGCGCACCAGGTACTGGCGCTGGATCGGCGCGTCGAGAGGTGCCGCGTAGTCGGTGAACGAGACCCCGAACGAGCCGGAGCGCGGGTCGAAGGCGCGCGGCCGGTAGCCGTCGTCGGGCAGCCGGATGAGGGAGACGTGCTGGACGACACTGAAGGTCTGGGGCACCGGCGCGGTCTCGGCCACTTCCTCGCCGGGCTCGTCCGAGGCATAGGTCAGGAGCGACTCGAGCTCCAGGTTGTCGGGAAAGGCCTTGACCGAGTCGAGATCGACGGCGCTGCGCTCCGGATCGAAGCGGAAGGCGCCCTGGCCGTTCTGCTTCAGGGTGTGGACCACGCCGTGGACGTCGCGGACGAGGAACGGGGTGAGGTCGACCAACGCCCGCTCCGTGCCGGGGTCCTCGGCCGCCATCCGGCCCGCCCAGATCACCGAGTCGGCGAACGACTCGTGGACCGCCCGGCGCTCGTCCGGGTCCTGGGAGAGGGCCCGGAACTTCAGGTTCTCGACCTCGGCCAGCAGCCGGTTGCCGACCCACCGCAGGTCGAGCACCCGGGTCTCGCCGATCTGTCCACGGTCGAGGCCGACCGGATTCGAGCCGAGCCCCGTGACCAGCCCCTCGACGTAGAGGTAGCGTCCCACCAGTCCGCCCTTCCCGGGTGCCGGCACCTCGAGCCAGACCTTGCCGTGCTGGCGGTCGATCCAGACGTCGAGGAGCCCCTGGAGCCGCTCGAGGCCCGCGGTGCGCTTCGCCACGGTGGGCAGCGCCCCGTCGCGGTCGGGCGGCGGGCCCTCGGCCGCCGCGGGCAGCGCGGCGAGGACGCAGATCGCGAGGAGGAGCGCGGCGGACGCCAGCGGCGCGCGCCGCGCGCAGGGGCGGGAAGCGAGAGGACAATCAGTCATGAGTGGACTCCGGAAGTGCGGACAGAGAAGAAGCGGAGTCTATCACCCGCCTCTGATAGCCTCGCGCCGCACCGAACGACCGCAGCCCCTTCCCCGATGCCCGCGCCGACGCATCTCGAGACCGCTCCGTCCCGCCTCCTGGTCCTCGGAGCCCTTCTCGCCTGCCTCGCCGTTCCCTCCGCGCTTCCCGCGCAGGCTCCGGGCTCGCCCGGGCCGTCCCGGGAGGCGAGCCGGCCGGCCCCGCCCTCCCCCGCCTCGGCGACGGCGAGCGTGCCGGCCGCCCACCGCAGCCCGCGCGCCACGATGATGAGCTTCCTGCGCGCCTTCTACGGCGAGCGGGACATGGACCAGGCGGTCTCCGCCCTCGATCTCTCGGCGGTGCCCGAGAACCTCCGTTCCCTCAAGGGGCCGGAGCTCGCGGTGCAGCTCAAGGACGTGCTCGACCGGACCAAGAAGATCGTTCCGGAGGAGATTCCTGACGCCCGGGACGCCGCTCCCTACCAGGTCCTCGAACGCCCCGAGGGCAAGGTGGTCCTCGACCGGCAGCCGAACGGCGAGTGGCTGTTCACGGCCGAGACGGTGGCCGACGTTCCGGAGCTCTACCGGGCCCTGGAGGGCGAGAACGTGGTCGCCGGGGTCCAGGAGGCGCCGGCCGACCTCTCCCCGGGCCTCTGGCTGCGCTCCAAGATGCCGGCGAGCCTGCGCGGCCCGCGCTTCATCCTGGAGCCCTGGCAGTGGCTGGCGCTCCTGGTGCTGGTCCTGATCGGGATCGTCCTCGACCGGCTGGTGGTCGCCTTCGCACAGATCGTCACCGGACGCTGGCTCCGGCGCCACGTCGACCGGGTGGAGCCCGACACCCTCCGGCGCGCCCTGCGCCCCCTGGGGATCGTGGCCATGGCCCTGGTCTGGACCTCGGGGATCCGCGTCCTGTGGCTGCCGATCGAGGTGCTGGAGGTGCTCGCGGTCACGGTGCGCTTCGTGGTCGCCGCCGGCGCGGTGTGGGCCGCCTACCGGCTGGTGGACATCGTCTCCGCCCTCCTCGAGGCGCGCGCCGGCCGCACCCAGAACCGCTTCGACGACCTGCTCGTGCCGCTGGTGCGCAAGTCGCTGAAGGTGTTCATCGCCGTCTTCGGCCTGGTCTTCGTCGCCGACACCCTCGACATCCAGGTCAAGAGCCTGCTGGCCGGCCTCGGGCTGGGTGGGCTGGCGGTGGCCCTGGCTGCCCAGGACGCGGTCAAGAACCTGTTCGGCTCGCTGATGGTGCTGGTCGACCGACCCTTCTCGGTGGGCGACTGGGTGGTGGTGGGGAGCTTCGAGGGCACCGTCGAGGAGGTGGGCTTCCGGAGCATCCGGATCCGCACCTTCTACAACTCGCTCATCACCCTGCCCAACTCCAACCTCATCTCCTCGGCGGTGGACAACTACGGCGCCCGCCGGTACCGCCGCTGGTCGACCAAGCTCGCGATCGCCTACGACACGCCGCCCGAGCGGATCGATGCCTTCTGCGAGGGCATCCGGGAGCTCATCCGCCAGCATCCGGCGACCTGGAAGGACTCCTTCCACGTCTACCTGAACGGCTTCGGCGACTCGGCCCTCGAGATCCTCCTCTACCTCTTCTTCGAGGTCACCGAGTGGAGCGAGGAGCTCGCCGCCCGGCACCAGCTGGCGCTCGACATCCTACGCGTGGCCGACGAGCTGGGCGTCGAGCTCGCCTTCCCCACCCGCACCGTCTGGCTCCACCAGGCCGAGGCGCCCCGGGCTCAGTCCAGCTGAGGGTCGGGGCGCGGCGCGCCCGGAGCCGGCTCCGGCTCCGGCGCCGGTCGGTCGAGGTGGACGTCGCGCTGCGGGAAGGGGATGACGATCCCCTCCTCCGCGAACCGGGAGGTGACGGCCGCCGCCAGCTCGCTCCGGGCCTTCAAGAGCTGGTCGAAGGATCCGAGCCAGACCCGGAGCTCGAAGTCGAGCGAGCTGTCGCCGAAGCGGGTGAAGATCGCCATCGGGGGCGGGTCGTCGAGGGCCGGCGGGTACGCCCGGCCGATCGCCTCGAGGAGCTCGATCACCCGTTGCGGCTCGGTGCCGTAAGCCGCCGACACCGGCAACACCAGGCGGGCGCGGGGCGTCGAGAGGGTCCAGTTGGTGACCTTCTGCGAGATCAGGTCGCCGTTGGGCACGATCAGCTCGGCGCCGTTGAAGGTCACGATCACCGTCGAGCGCAGGCCGATCTTCTGGACCGTGCCCCAGTCCTCCCCCACCACCACGACGTCGCCCACCCGCACCGGCCGTTCGAAGAGCAGGATCAGCCCGCTGATGAAGTTGTTCACCACGTTCTGCAGCCCGAACCCGATCCCGACGCCGAGGGCGCCCGCCACCAGGGCGAAGGAGGAGAGGTCGACCCCGAAGATCGAGAGGGCCACGAACAGCCCGACGACAAGCAGCGAGTAGTGAAGCAGCGTCGCGATCGAGTCCCGGAGGCCGCGGGCGAGCTGGCGGTGCTCGAAGAAGGTCTGGTCGAGGAGGGCTCGGGCCACCCACGAGGCGAGGAAGGCCAGGTAGACCGCCACTGCCGCCAGCAAGAGCTTGCCGAGGGTGAAGCGGCGCTCCCCCACCGTCAGGCCGGCGTGGACCAGGGCCGACCAGGCCTGGCCCACGCTCGGCACCAGGTCCCAGATCGAGAGCACGTAG
>CAZIIB010000258.1:4530-5940 GCA_964539125.1 uncultured Thermoanaerobaculia bacterium
CACCACCAGCACCTTCAGGGCGAGCACCAGGCGCTCGGCGAGCACCCCGCCCACCCGCTCGAGGAACCGGAACCGCGCCGCCTCCTCCGAGCGCAGGGCTGCGTGGAGCGCGCCCTGTCCCAGTCGGAGGAGAAAACTCACCACGAAGGCCACGAAGCCGGTGGCCGCCGACGCCTCGAACAGCCACTGGGCGAGGACGTGGAAGCCCAGGACCTCGGCGACGAAGATCGCCCCGAGGGCCACCGCGCCGAGCCGCAGCGCCCCGAGAAACGCCCGCTGGCCCGCCCGCGGCGCCCCCGCCGCCCGGCGGGCCAGAAGCAGCAGAGCCGGCACGCCGGCGGCCGCCAGAGCCGCCAGCACCAGGCGCAGGAGCGGCACCGGCAGTGCCACCGCCTCGAGGGCCGTGAACAGCACGTAGACCGCCGAGACCAGGTAGACGACGCGGCGCTTGACGACGTTGGTGTACATGCCGGCGGCCACCCGGGAGACCGCCGCCGCCACCACCACGACCAGGACCAGGAACCCCACCGGCGGCAGAGGGCCGTAGAGCGGCGTCGCCGACGCCGTCGCCACCAGCAGGCCGATCGCCCAGGGATGGCGGAGCACCTCCGACCAGCGCGAGTCCCCGCTCACCCGGGGCCGCAGCCGGCGCCCCAGCCAGCCGACCACCAGGGCGAGAGCGACCTGGAAGAGGAGCACCCAGAGCTGGCGGGACTCGAAGCCGAGGGCCGCGCCTCCGGAGCCGGCGAGGCCGGCGGCGAGCCGCTCGCGGAGCGCCGGCGCGAGCTTCGTCCGGTGGGCCGCCGAGAGCAACACCGGCGAGCTTCGCCGCCAGAGCCGCTCGTGCCAGCTCCCGAGGGCCGCCTCCGCCCGGCCGGCCATCCGGCGGTTGGCCCGCTCGGCGCGCTGGAGGCGGCGCTGCAAGTCGACGAGCGGGGGAAGCGCCCGGCCCGTGGCCTCGACCACCTGGTCGATCTGCTGCCGAGCCCGCCTGAGCTCTCCTTCGTAGACCGACGCCAGCTCGGCGTCGCTCTTCAGGCTCTGCGCCCACCGCTGCCACAGGTCGCGCCGGGCGGTCCAGTCCGAGCGCACCTCGTCGAGGCGCTGGAGGCGGCTCGAGGCGGCGGCCATGGCCTGCGTCATGCGCTTCTCGAGGAGCGTCGCCCGCCGGTCGAGGGCCGCCACCTGGTCCTCGTCCGAGTATTCGCTCGAGAGCACCTGGTCCAGGCGCCGGTCGAGCCGCCCCTGCTCCTCGGCGAGCTCGACGACGCGGGGCTCGAAGTCACTCGTCTCGCCCAGGTCGCCGATGGTGTCGAGCGCCTCCGCGGCATCGTCCGAGAGGGAGAGCACTCGGGGGACCAGATCCGAGACCGGCGGATGGCGTTGGTGCTTCGACCCCAGTGCAGATGG
>CAZIIB010000259.1:0-5914 GCA_964539125.1 uncultured Thermoanaerobaculia bacterium
CAAGAACGAGCTGTTCGAGTACGACAACACGCTGATGTTCTTCTCCGACGCCAAGCAGGCCCTCCAGGGCCTGGTGAGCGAGCTGAAGAGCGCCGCCGCCGCATAGCGGTAAGCTTCCGCCCGCGATGGGCGATCAGCGCGTGAGGGATCGGGTGGAGGCCCAGGAGCTCCGGGCCTTCACCCAGAAGCTCCTCGGCGACCTCGAGGTGCTGTCGCGGATGATCGACGGCGACCTCTTCGAGGCCGGCGTGCGCCGCATCGGCGCCGAGCAGGAGATGTTCTTGGTCGATCGCGAGGGCCGTCCCGCCCCTGTGGCGCAACGGGTGCTCGAGACGATCGACGATCCCCACTTCACCTCCGAGCTCGCGCTCTTCAACCTGGAGTGCAACCTCGACCCCCTGATTCTCGAGTCGGACTGTCTCTCCCGCTTCGAGCACCAGCTCCTGGACCTCCTGGCCAAGGCGCGGGACGGCGCCGCCGCCCTCGACAGCCAGGTGGTCCTGACCGGCATCCTGCCCTCGGCCGAAGCCTCCGACCTGACCCTCGACAACATCACCCCCCTGCCTCGCTACTACGCCTTGAACCAGGCGATCCTGCGCTTGCGGGGCGGCCCCTTCGACATCCGCGTCAAGGGCTTCGACGAGCTCATCATGCGCGCCGAGAGCCTGATGTTCGAGGCGTGCAACACCAGCTTCCAGGTCCACTTCCAGGTCGCCCCCGGAGAGTTCGCCCGCCTCTACAACGTCGCCCAGGCGGTGGCCGCTCCGATCCTGGCGGCGGCCACGAACTCGCCTCTGCTGTTCGGCAAGCGGCTCTGGCGCGAGACCCGGATCGCCCTCTTCCAACAGTCGATCGACACCCGCAAGCCCACCACCCACGTGCGCGAGCAGAGCCCGCGGGTCTCGTTCGGGCGACGCTGGGTGGAGGACTCGGTCCTCGAGATCCTGCGCGAGGACGTCGCCCGGCTCCGGGTGCTGCTCTCGACCGAGATCGACGAGGACTCGGCGGCCGAGCTCGCCGCCGGCCGCGCGCCCCGGCTCGAGGCCCTGTGCCTCTACAACGGCACCGTCTACCGCTGGAACCGGCCGTGCTACGGCATCCGGGACGGCCGGCCCCACCTGCGGATCGAGAACCGGGTGTTGCCCTCGGGCCCGACACCGGCCGACGAGCTCGCCAACGCCGCCTTCTGGTTCGGGCTGATGCGCGGCGTGGCCGAGGAGCACGGAGACATCTCCCGGGCGATGAGCTTCGAATCCGCCGAGGAGAACTTCCTCGCCGCGGCGCGCCTGGGGCTCCAGGCGCCGTTCACCTGGCCCGGCCGGGCGAACGTTCCCGCCCAGGAGCTGATCCTCTCGGACCTCCTCCCCCTGGCCCGGGAGGGTCTCGACGATCTGGGGATCGACCCCGCCGACTCGGAGCGCTACCTGGGAATCCTGGAGGAGAGGGTCAAGCAGCTCCAGACCGGCTCCCAGTGGATGATCGACTCGCTCACTCACATGGGCGGCGAGGGCACCAAGGCCGAGCGCATGGCGGCCCTGACCCTGGCGACGATCCGGCGCCAGGTGGAAAACCAGCCCGTGGCGGAGTGGGCGCCGGCGACCCTGGACGAGGCCGGCGGCTGGGAAAAGCACTACTCGAAGATCCGCCACTTCATGAACACGGAGCTGTTCACCGTCCACGAGGACGAGCTGGTGGACCTGGTGGCGGCGCTCATGGACTGGGAGCACATCCGCCACGTGCCGGTCGAGGACGATCAGCACCACCTGGTGGGCCTGGTGACCCACCGCACCCTGCTCCGCCTCATGGCCCAGGGCCGCATGGACCCGTCCCGCCCGATCCCGGTGGCGGAGATCATGACCCGCGACCCGGTGACCGTCGGGCCCGACGCCATGACCCTCGAGGCCGTCCGCCTGATGCGCGAGCACGAGATCGGCTGCTTGCCGGTGGTCGACGAGGACGGCCGCCTGGTCGGCCTGATCACCGAGCGCGACTTCATGACCATGTCGGCCCAGCTCCTCGAAGCGTTCTTCGGCGAGCGGTAGTCGCCGGCCACCTCCGCAAGTAAGCTCTGGGCGCCATGAGACCGCGATCCGTCCTCCGTTGCGTCGCCGCCCTCGTCCTCGCCGTCCTCGTCGCCCTCCCCCTCACCGCTGCCTCGCCCCGGGCTCCGCACGGGACCGGTGGAGCCGTGGCCTCGGACGACGCGCGGGCCACCTCCGCGGGGATTCTGGTGCTCGACGCCGGCGGCAACGCGGTGGACGCCGCCGTCGCCACCGCCCTCGCCCTGGCGGTGGCCTTTCCCGAGGCCGGCAACCTGGGAGGCGGCGGCTTCGCGGTGGTGCGCATGGCAGGACCAGGAGGGCCGGAGCTCGCGAGCCTCGACTTCCGGGAGGAGGCGCCGGCGGCGGCGACCCGGGGAATGTTCCTCGACGCCCACGGCCAGCCGATCCCCGACGCTTCCCTCGTCGGCCCCCTGGCCTCCGGAGTGCCGGGCTCGCCGTCCGGCCTCTGGGAGCTCCACCATCGCTTCGGCAAGCTCCCCTGGGCCCAGGTCGTGTCCCCCGCCGAGCAGCTCGCCATGGTGGGCATCACCGTCGACGCCAACCTCCACCGCCAGCTCGAGGAGTACCGGCAACGCCTGGCTCGCTTCCCGGAATCCGCCGCCCGGTGGCTGCCGGGCGGCGAGGTCCCCGCGGTGGGTACCGTGATCCGCCAGCCCGAGCTGGCCGCCACGCTCCGCGCCTACGCCCGGCGGGGGCCCAGGGCGATCACCCGGGGCAGGGTGGCGAAGACGATCGAAGCCGTTTCCCGCCGCTACGGCGGTGTGCTCACCGCCGCGGACCTCGCGAGGTACGCGCCGGTCTGGCGCCGGCCGATCACCTTCGACGCCTTCGGCTGGCACGTCGCGACCATGGGGCTGCCGTCCTCCGGCGGCGCGATCCTGGGCGAGGTCTTCGGGATCCTCGAGCGCCTCCACTGGGGGGACTTTCCCCGCTTCGGGGCCGACCGGGCGCACCTGCTCACCGAGGCCTTCCGGCGCGCCTTCGCCGACCGCTTCCTGCTCGGCGACCCCACGACCGCCAAGGTCACGGAGGCCGAGCTCCTCTCCCCCGAGTGGCTCGACCGCCGCGCCGCCGGCATCGACCCGGCGCACGCCACGGACTCGAAGACCCTGGCCGCCTACCCGGGGACGCCGCGCCCCGAATCGCACGAGACGACCCATCTCGTGGTGATCGACAGCGACGGCAACACGGTGTCGCTGACCACCACCCTCAACGACCTCTTCGGCTGCGGAGCCTGGGTGCCGGGGTTCGGGTTCCTGAACAACGAAATGGACGACTTCGCCACGGCGCCGGGCACGCCGAACCTCTATGGGCTGGTCCAGGGCGAGGCGAACGCCGTGCGCCCCGGCAAGCGCATGCTCTCTTCGATGAGCCCGACCATCGTCTGGCGCGCGCCGGGGAGTGGCAAAGGGGGGGAGGAGATCCTCGCGGCCGGCGCTCGGGGCGGCTCGAAGATCCCCACCAACGTCGCCCAGGTGCTGCTCGACGTGATGGCCGACAGCGACGGCCTGGAGGCCGCCCTGGACCGCCCGAGGATCCACCACCAGTGGCTCCCCGACCGGCTCCGGGCCGAGCCCGACGCCCTCTCGCCCGAGACCCGGGCCGCCCTCGAGGCCCGCGGCCACACGGTCGAGATCAGCACCGCGACCGCCAAGGTCAACGCCGCGCGCCGCCTGCCCGACGGCACCGAGGAGGCCGCGGTCGATCCTCGAGGCCCCGGCCACGCCGCCGTCGCCCACCCGGAGAGATAGAAGGAAGACGGACCGCGCGGGGGCGATCCGGTCGGGCGGGGGCGATCGAAGAAAAGCCCGCCCCGGGGTACCGGAGCGGGCCAGGAGGAAACTCGGCAGGTGAGACGAGGCGTCTACGGGCTGTCGAGCCAGAAGTCGTAGCTGCCCGAGCCGCTGTAGGAGTAGATCCTCCAGACGTAGTACCCGGACGAGCCGTTGTAGTCGATCGACTCGGACGACGAGCTCGAGAGCGAGCTCGCAACCGTGGACCAGGAGGACCCGTTCCACTTCCACAGGTAGAGGTCGAAGTCGGTTCCGGAAGGACCTTCCAGCCAGCCCTTCTGGTGGCCCGAGCCGCTGTAGTAGTAGTTGCCGTTCGGCTGGTAGTCGTAGTCGCCGCTGTAGGACAGCGAGCCGCTGTAATGGTCGCAGCCGGTGCACGGTGCCCCACCGCCGCCACCGCCACCACCCCCGCCGCCGTACAGGGCATTGATGCCGTTGGCGTCGTCGGTGGCGATCGAGGCCGGGCCGTTGTTGCAGGCCGAGACCGACGGGTACATCGTGGCGCCCGAGACCGTCGAGTGGCCCAGGCCGATGCCGTGACCGGTCTCGTGGACCATCACGCCCTCGATGTAGTACTCCCCGGAGCATCCAGACCCGCCCGGATCCTCGCTCTGGGAGGTCCAGGGATGGGAGGTGTTGGTCACGATGTCGGCGTCGGTGATCCGGTAGGTGCCGTCACCGCGCGAGCTGTAGTAAGCCGTGAAGGTGGCCGCCAGGCAGTTGCCGGTGCAGGCGTTCTGGGGATCCCGGAAGTCGAGCATCGGGACGCCGTCGCCCAGCGAGAAGCCGGAGACCGACCCCTTGTGGGCGGAGATCACGGTGCCCGAGCCGGCGCTGTTCCAGCCGACGCTCGCGTTGTTGATGGCGTTGACCACCGCGGTGGCGCCGCCGTCGCTGTCGGCGACGCCGGTGAGGCCACGGTTGTCCACCGTGTAGTTAGGTGGGTTGTCCCAGGTTCGCTGGGGCGAGAGCAGGACGTAGGCCGAGGTCGAGCCCGCGGCGATCAGGACGGCGAGCGCCAGGAGAACGGGGAACGAAACGAGTCTCTTCTTCATGATCTGTCTCCTCGGTCCCGGTTACTTGGCCCTGGGGTGAGCCGGCGTCTGCCCGGCGAGCTGCCGGACCTGGCTCTTCAGGGTTGCGAGTGGGAGAGCCTTGGGCGCCGGAGCCGGCGTGCCGTCGGCGTAGAGGAGACGCATGCCCTGGCCGATCTCCGGCCGGGCGTCGAAACCGCCTCGGGAGTTGGGCACCACCCGGTACTGACCGAGCTGGTAGCCGGTCACCCGGAGCGACTTGTCCGCGGCGCGCTGGAGGAAGAGCACCACCTCGTCGCCGCGGTGGAAGGTCGGGAATCCCACCGCCTCGATGTAGTAGTTGCCGACCTTGCCGCCGAAGGTGCGGACGGTGACCTCCGCCGGCGCGTCGCCGGCCAGCACGTCCTCCACCTGTACTTTGGCCTCGGTCAGGATGGCCGTGGCCCCGCGGTTCCAGTAGGAGTAGACCTCCAGGACTCTGCCCTGGATCACGGCATCCGACGCGGCGACGAGCTGTGACTGGTCCATCGCCACGAAGGTGGACGCCGCCGCCGGGAGCGCGAGCATCCCGGCAACGAGTGTCAGTAGGAGCATTCGACGAGTCATCAGACCTCCTCGTGAGAGAGATGCGGGCCGCCAGGCAGCCCGCGTTCAGGGGACGATCCCGCAATCCGCACTCCGGGACCGACTAAATCTTAAGCATGCGCAACTGTCTATGTGAGTGCACGCGAAGGCGCGGGCGGGACACCGCGGCCGGAATCACTCGCTCTCTCCGGTAAGATCGCCCCGCTCGAAGTACCTCGGTGCAGAAACGCGGTCACGCACCGAGGTACTCACCATCGGAGGAACCCATGCGACCGATCCGACTCCTGCCCGCCGTCCTCGCCCTCGCCTCCCTCGCCGCATGGAGCGGCTGCGGACCGCGCACCCCGACGACCGGCGAGGGGGAAGCCGCCCCGGGGCCGCGGGTGGAGAACCCGGCCCTGGGAATCGCCCTGGAGCAGGTGCCGCCGGGCTTCGAGGT
>CAZIIB010000260.1:0-5900 GCA_964539125.1 uncultured Thermoanaerobaculia bacterium
TCTGGGGTGGGGTCTCGGTGTTCATGGCGTCTCCTCCGAGCCGGTCGGACAGGGGTTCGGGTGTCGACGGGTCCGCTCCATGTCGGATTAGAGCGCTCCGGCCGGCCGTGCGCCATACGCTCCCGGGCGGCCGATTCCCGCCTGCCGGGGCGGGGGCGGCACCACCCCGCCGGCGCTTGCCGAACCGCCTGCGGAGGCCTAGCCTGATACCCGGGCCGGACCCGCTCCCCCTGGGCGATCGAGCGCGATCCGGCCACCGAAAGGCGGGTGGACGTCGATGCCACTCATGAATCCGGAGCTCGCCCGACGGGTCTGGGAGACGCGCTACCGGTACGTCGTGGGCGGCGCCATCTCCAAGACCGTCGACCTTCCCGAGACCTTCGACCTCGCCTCGTTCCGCGAGAGCCCGTGCTGCGAGGTCTCATCGCAGGCGAACCGAGAGGAGGTACGAGCATGAGCCGCCAGTTCCTTCGCAGTAGCGACGCCTGGGACCTCGAAGAGCAGGAGAACGATCTTCGCGTGCTCGGGTACCGCGAGGTCGCGACCCAGGAGCTCCAGCCGGGGGAGTTCCGCAAGCTCTCGGAGCTCGACGACGAGGAGTACCGGCCGGTGATCACCCTGGAGTGGGAGGACGGAGCGCTGGAGTGAGCCGGGCGGAGAGGGTCCGACGCGCCGAGCCGGCGTCGAAGGGGGCCGGATGACGGCGGCTCGCGGGAGGTGATCGGGATCGCTGCCGGGACCCGTGCGCGCCTGTGAGGCCGGGCTGCTAGGGTTGCGCGATGCGGATCTTCGGCTTTCATCCGGTGCGCGAGGCCCTGCGGGGGCGTCCCGAAGAGGTGCGCCGGGTCCTGGTGGCCGGCGGGCGCGGAGGCGGCCGGCGCCGGGAGATCGAGGAGCTCTGCCGGCGCCACGGCGTGACCTGCGAGACGGCGCTGCGAGCGCGCCTCGATGAGCTGGCCGGCGGGGCGCCGCACAACGGGTTTCTCGCCGAGCTGGTCACCGGCGCCGGCGAGCCGGCGGCGCGAGGTGCGGCGGATGCCGGGCCGGCGGGGGATCCGGAGCTCCTGGTGCTGGTGGAGGACGTCCAGGATCCGCGCAACCTGGGGGCCCTCCTGCGGGTCTGCGAAGGAGCCGGCGTGGGCCGGGTGCTGGTGCGCGACCGCGGGTCGGCGCCCCTTTCGCCGGTGGCGGTCAAGGCCTCGGCCGGGGCCGCCGAGTGGCAGCCGGTCGAGCGGGTCACCAACTCGGCGAGCACCATGCGGCGGCTCAAGGACGAGGGCTACTGGATCTACGGCGCCGAGGCCGGCGGCCGCCCGCCGTGGGAGATCGACCTGCGCGGCCGGGTGCTGCTGGTCTTCGGCGGCGAGGAGAAGGGCATGCGCCGCCTGACCCGGGAGCTGTGCGACGACCGGATCGGCCTCCCCATGCGCGGGCGGGTCGAGTCGCTGAACCTGGCGACCGCGGTGGCGGCCATCCTCTACGAGGCGCTTCGCCAGCGCTCGGGGGAATAGGTCTCCCCGAGGGCGCCGTTGGAGGGTTGTGCCGGGCTCGGGCTTGTCACCGGCGGGGGGGTCCGCTAGACTTCCCGCTCGCCCCTTGAGGGGTGAGGGGGTCGGGCCGCGACCGAGGTCGTCGGGGGCACCCGCCGGCATAGCTCAGTCGGTAGAGCGACGGTTTTGTAAACCGTAGGTCCTCGGTTCGAATCCGGGTGCCGGCTCCAGGCTCCGCCCCGGAGCGCCCGACTCGAAGTCAGTTGACACGCGTGGAGGTGTGGCCGAGCGGTCAAAGGCAGCAGACTGTAAATCTGCCGGCGGAACGCCTACGGTGGTTCGAATCCATCCACCTCCACCATCCGACACCCCGACGGCGCGGGAGTAACTCAGGGGTAGAGTCACAGCCTTCCAAGCTGTTGGTCGCGGGTTCGAATCCCGTCTCCCGCTCCACCGTCCGCGCAACACCTTCCGCAGCCGGTCGCCGTCTCGCGAGGAGCCTCGCCTCACCGGAGCGCGCTCCGGTCTCGACTCCCAGGCGTCCGTTGCCGGACCCCGGGACGGCCGGGATCACCGCCAGGGCCGGGCCTCGATGCGCAGCGTTCCGCGCAACCCCGGCCGGACCTTCTGCTCGACCGGAATCCGGAACTCGAGGCCGGCGGAGGGCCGATCGGCGACGAGAGGCCGCGACTCCGCGTCGCGGCGGGGCTTTCCGGGGCTGCTGTCCTGGTTGCCGTACTTGACCTTCCAGCCCCCCGGGGAGTCCTCGGCGGGAAACGCCTCGACGAGGATCAGCTCGCGATAGATGAAGCCGCCCTCGTAGTGGCGCCTCAGGAACAGGCGCCCGTCGACCTCGTAGTCGGGCACGAGGACCTTGAGGTCGAAGGCGAAACTGACGGACTTCGACCTCGAGACGCTCTTCGTGGGATCGAGGAACACGGAGAAGAGGTGCGGGCTCATGGCGCGGTCGGGGGGACGCCGGGTGCCCGGCTTCCCCGGGAAGAGCTGGTCGTAGGTGCGGAAGATCGCCGAGTGCTCGCGGGTCTCGCGGCGGGTCATCTGCCACTGGCAGCCGCGGACGCTCACCGCGATCTCGAACTGGTAGGAGGCGTGCACCGTCTTGTCCGCGTCGAAGGCCCTCTGGACGTCCGGTGGCAACGTGATGTCGTCGACGTCCAGGATGCCGTCGACCCGCAAGGCGCCGAAGAGGAAACGGGTGAGGTTCTGGTACCCCTCTTCGGAGTTCACGATGCCGTAGTGGCCTGAGTGGCTTCGGTGCACGAAGGCTCTCGGCGAGGTGACGTCGGCTCCGCCCGGTCCCGGTCCGTGGGTGGTCGCGTTCTCGATCCGGACCAGCCCGTCGCTCGAGTCTCCCGCCGCCCAGGCCGAGGCGCCGCTGGCGACCTTGTAGTCGCGGGGATTCGTGCCGACCAGGTTGAAGATCCGTTCGGGCGGGAAGTGGGTGACCACCGAGACGTCGTCGCTCTCGGGGAGGTCCAGGTACTGGGCCATCCGCGGACGATTGAAGTTGTTGACGTCTCCGAAGGAGAGCCAACCCGGCACGTTGCGGACGATCCGCAGGTCGATCCCGTTGTGCGGGGTGGCGTAGGTGAAGACCTTGTCGACCGCGGCGCGCGCCGTCTCCGACCCCAGGGCGGTGTTGTGCAGGAAGGCCCGGCAGATGAGGCCGCCCATCGAATGGGCCACCAGGTAGACGCGGAACTCCTCGGGCTCGATCCGGTTCTTCGGGTTCGCGCAGACCCTCTCCCGCAGGCGGAGGATCAGGCTGTCCAGACCCTTGGCGAAGTGCTCGATCGGCTTGGTCTTGCCCTCTCCGAAGTCCTTCGAGGCTTCGTCGTAGTAGCGGTAGATCACGATGCACCGGTAGGGGACGGGCCGCTCCGCCTGGGCCGCCGCCAGCAGATCGTCGCCGTCGACGAAGACGTCCTCGTACTGGTGATCGCCCATCAAGCGGACGAGGGGCGATTCGAAGTAGAAGCGCTGGACGTCCCCCGTCCAGGTGACGCGCGCTTTCGTCGAGCCGATGTTGAAGCCCATGTAGGGATCGGCGACCGTGTCCTCGATCTCGCCCTGGGTCGCCGCGAAGCCGCGGACGTAGACGATGGGGTGGTACGGGTGCTTCGCCGCCTTGGTCATGAGCCTCCTCCGTGACGTCGGGATCTCGGGTTGGATGCAGTCCAGCCTAGAAGTTGCCGCTCGGAGCCGATCGGTTGACGCCGGTGACGGGGGCGGGGCGACTCCTCGAGCTCCTGCCGCCGAAGCCGAGGCCGAGGGTGAGGTCCAGGCTCCAGCCCGAGGAGCCGATTCCGGCGGTCGCCTGGATCGAGCCGTGGCGTCCGCGGCGGAGGAGTGCCTCCGCGACCACCGCGTCGAGGGTCGTGTCGTGGTCGCTCGCGGTGATCGACACCTTGCCCCCCACCGCGGTGCGGGATCGAAGCCTGGTCTCGTACCAGGTGCGCCGGAGCCCGAGCCGGAAGGTCCCACGGCCGCCGAGTGCGGCATAGGCGAGCGTGGCCTCGGCGCGACGCCGCCGCAGATCGATCGTTCCGGTGGAGACGACGGCGGTCCCGGAAGGGTGGCGACGGCGCAGGCCGTCGAGCTCGAGGCTCGAGACGTCGGTCAGGGAGTAGGCCCCGCCGAGGCTCCAGGGGCACGACGGACAGAGGTGGAGGTCGAGACCGACACCCAGGCCCCAGAACGACCCGCCGCCCTCGTCGCCTCCCGTCGAGCCCGTTTCGATCCGGCGGTCGACTCGAATCCGGGCGGCGCCGAGCTCCGTGCTCGCCCTCGGCTGGAGGCAGAGGTCGGCGAGGTGGAGCGGGGTGGGCCTCCACTCGAGCTCTGCCGAGAGCGTCTGGAGCTCGAGATCGGTGAGGCGGGGCGCGGGGGCTTCGGAGCCTCCGGAGACGTAGGGCTCTCCCAGGTCGTAGACGCCGTTTCCGTTGAGATCGGCGAAGGTGAACCGATCGACGGAGCCGGTGTCCAGCTCGTCCACCTGGTCCTGCCCATAGTGAAGCCTGCCATAGAACCTATTGCCGTCGGCCGCCGCGCAATTGCAGCTCAGGGTGAAGGTCTTGGAGTTCCTGCAGCCTTGATCGTCGGTGAAGGTGAGCGTGTAGGTCCCCCTCCGGAGCGAGCTGAAGTCCACGTGGGAGCCGTGGTCGGGGTGGTCGAGACCGGCCGGGGTGAGACGGTAGGTATAGGGCGGGAGCCCTCCCGAGACCGTCGCGGAGATCGCACCGTTCCGGCAGCCGGGGGAGGTCGCGTTGGTGACCTGGGCGTCGATCCCAAGGACCTCGGGAAGCGTCGCGGAGACGGTCTGGGACCGTTGCGTGCCGTTATCGGTCACGGTGTAATCGAACGTCCCGGCAGGTGCCGTGAAGGCGCACGTCCTGGGGTCGTCCATCCTCGGGGGCTGGCCATCGGGACCCTGGCACTCGAAGGGGCCCACGCCGCCTTCGATATGGAGAGTCACGCCGTCGACATAGGCGCCCTTGCGGTCGCAGCCGAACCGCAGCGAGGTCTCGGGAGTGACGGTCAACGGAGGGTAGGGCGTGAAGCAGGCCTTGTCGTTCCCCGGAGCAAGGTCGGCGGGCTCCACGAGCGAGGCGCAGTTCTCGTAGCCGCCGGTCGGGTCGCCCTGGGCGACGATCGCGATCGTCACCTCCTCCCCGGGATCGAGGGCTTTCGGGATCTCGCAGCGGACCCGCGTCTCCGAGAGAGCTCGGCAGGCGCTGTCCGTGCCGGCAGCCTGGAGCTGGAAGCCCGTGGGGTAGCTCCGGTAGGTGACGGCCGCCGAGGGTCTTCTCGACCAACCTGCCGGGCACCCCGACCAGGGCCTTGCTCCCATCGGTGGCCTGGACGCCCGTGAACTCGCCGGTCTCCGGGTCGTGGACCTCGCCGCGGATCTCGACCGCATTGGTCATCACGTCGTCCTTGTCCACGAAACCATCGTCCTCGGGACCCGGACAGTGGTAGCGATCGGAGACGCGGGCGGGGAAGGTGATCCGACCCCGTGCCGGCGGACGAGGTCCCCCCGGCACCAGGGCTCCCGTGAGGAAGGGCCCGCCGAGGCACGAGGCGATGGCGTCGGAGACCAGGAACCGGAGCTCTTCCGTTCCGTCGCCGCAGAACCTCCGGGGTCCGTCCAGGACCTGGAGGTCGACGCCCGGGGTGAAGACCCGGGCGCACCCCGGAATGACGACCCGTGCCGGGCCGACGAAGTCGAGGCCGTCGGGGAGGTGGTCGGAGACGACCACGCGGCCGATCTGGAAGTAGTCCGAGGCCTGGAACGCCAGCGTGTACTCCAGGGTGTCCCCGGGCGTGAGGCCGGGGGCGCCGAGAGAATGGAACACTCCGGATGCGGAGAGAGGAGCTGGATGGTGTCGG
>CAZIIB010000261.1:0-5841 GCA_964539125.1 uncultured Thermoanaerobaculia bacterium
CGGCGTTCAACCGGGCGTGGCTCGTCGCCTTCCTCGGCGATCCCCACTCCTTCCAGCCGGCGACGAAGATGCCCCGGTACGACTTCACCCGCCAGGACCTCCTGGACCTCTCGACCTACCTGAGCGAGGACCTGGTCGATCCGTCGGCGCCGGCCGCGGGCGGTCCCTACCGTCCGCCGCTCAAGCTGGTCAAGGCCGGCGAGGCGCTGTACCAGAAGTACGGCTGCGCGGGATGCCACCGGATCGCCGGCCGCAAGGACGTGGCCCAGATCGGACCCGACCTGACCGGCATCGGGGGCAAGCCCGTGGCCCGCCTCGACTTCGGCTCGCGGGACGACCTGCCCCGGACGCTGCCCGACTGGCTCGCCGCCAAGGTGTCCCAGCCGCGATCGTTCCGCGACGGGCTGAAGATGCCCGAGTTCGGGTTCACCCCCGATCAGGTCGAGGCGCTGGTCACCGCGCTCCTGTCCTACGACGGCCAAGCGATCCCCGAGTCCTATCGCGTCGTCCCGGCGACCGCCCACTACGAGCCGCCCGGTCGCTTCGGCAGCCTCGTGCGCCGCTACCGCTGCCTCTCGTGTCACCAGATGAACGGGACGGGCGGAGACATCTCGACCGCCCCCCTGACCGCCGAGGGCAGCAAGGTGACCCGCGCCTGGCTGAAGAGCTACCTGCTCCTCCCCACGACCATCCGCCCCGTGCTGACCGACCGCATGATCCCCCTGCGCATGCCCGCCGAGGAGGCGTCGTTCATCGCCGACTTCGTCCAGAACGTGTTCGTCGACGACGACATCCCCGGTGACATCTTCCCCGGCGGCGCCCCCGCCGACCAGTCCGAGCGCGGGCGGCGCCTCTACTACGAACGCTACGGCTGCCAGTCCTGCCACCAGCTGGGCGGCAACGGCGGCTACTACGGCCCGCCCCTCGACGACAGCCCGTCGAAGCTCAAGTCGGGCTGGATCGCCTGGTGGCTCCAGGGACCGCAACGCTGGCGCCCGGACATCCGCTGCCCCAACTTCGGCATGGACGCGACGGACGCCCGCGACCTGGCGGCGTTTCTCGTCACCTACCGGCCCCCGGCCAGCTCGGCGGGTGCCGGCGATGGAGGTCGACCATGAGACCGGCGCACCTGATCCTGGCTTCGGCCCTGAGCCTGTCGTTCCTCGTCGTGGCCGCCGCGTGCCGTCGCGAGCCGCCAGCGCCCGCCGCCCCGACGGCCGCCCAGGCGGCCGCTCAGACAGCCGCAGGGGGCACCGCACAGGCCGAGGCCGCGACGAGCCCTCCCACCGAGGCCGCGACGAGCTCTCCGGCCGAGACTGCGGCGAGCTCTCCGGCCGCCCCCGCCTCGCCGCTCCCCGTGCCGGACCTGGGCTACAACGCGCGGCAGGGGAGGGTCCTGTTTCAGTACTACTGCGCCACCTGCCACGGGCCCGAGGGCCGAGGCGACGGCTTCAACTCCTACAACCTCGACCCCAAGCCGCAGGACCTCTCCGACCCCGCGTTCCAGGCGCAGCGCAGCGACGACGACCTGGCTTCGATCATCTCCATCGGCGGCGGGGCCGCGGGCCTCTCGACCGGCATGCCGCCGTGGGGACACACCCTCGACGAGCGCCAGATCCACGATCTGGTGCTCTATGTGCGGACTTTCAAGCCCGAGCCGCCAGGGGACTGAGGTGTCCCGGCGGACCCGCTCGCCCTCAGCGCTCTTAGAATGGCCGGGTCATGGCGAGTTTCGACTGGCTGGGCTGGCTCGAGGCGGCGCGTTACTGGATGGCGGTGCTGTTCGTGATCACCGTGCCGCCGGCGATCTCCTGGTGGTTCCTGGTGCATCCCCTGGCACGCTTCTGGCGGCGTCTCGGGCCGGCCCTGGGGCTCACGCTCCTCGGGCTCTTCTACGCCGCGACCGCGGGAGCGCTCTTCACGATCCGGGACGCGCTGCTGATCCGGGACCTGGGGTTCCGTCCGGCCACCGCCCTCGCCGCGGTCCCCTTCATGGCGGTGGCCTTCATCGTCGAGGCCAAGCGCAAGAAGCACCTGACGTTGCGCATCCTGGCCGGCGTGCCGGAGATGTCGAAGGAAGCCGGGTCCTCCACGCTTCTGACCGAAGGAATCTACGGGTCGATCCGCCACCCGCGCTACGTGGGCTTCACTCTCGGAACCATCGGCTGGGCCCTTTTCCTGGGCTACCTGGGCCTCTACCTGATGATCGCGGGGGCCATCCTGTGCCTCCTCGGGATCGTGGTTCTCGAGGAGCGGGAGCTCCGGGAGCGCTTCGGCCAGGCCTACCTCGAGTACGCGGCGCGGGTCCCCCGGTTCGTCCCCCGCCGCCGGTGACGCGGCGCATCCCCCATACGGCAACAGGCCGCCCCGATCTCTCGGAGCGGCCCGTCGATTCCTACAGCTTGTGAAGTGGGTTCAGACCTTCCGGACGTTCTCGGCGGCGGGGCCCTTCTGGCCCTGAACCACGTCGAACTCGACCCGGTCTCCCTCGTTCAGGCTCTTGAAGCCGCTGCCCTGGATGGCGGTGTGGTGCACGAAGCAATCCTTGCCGCCGTCCTCGGGAGTGATGAAGCCGAAACCCTTGGTGTCGTTGAACCACTTCACGGTGCCGGTGGTACTCATTTCACGCTCTCCTAACTTAGGGCTCCGCGCGACGACCTCCTGACTCGGAGTCGTATCTACGCGAGCCCTGATCCTCAGACTCGGGTCGGAGACGAGAAATCCGTACCTTCCGACTCGGTGCTGTACGCGGGAGGCTATTCCTCCCACGCTGCTGTACCGCGAGCTCCGGGCACGGTGCCCGGCGACGATCTCGCGAACTGGACGCCACAACCCTCAACGCTTCCGGAGCATTCCCAACCTCGAAAAAAAAATGATGAGGCGAAACGGCGGGGCTCCGCGCTCCGGTTGCGGAGGCCCCCTCTCCTCGGAGAGACTGTCTCCCCATGTCGCGTTCCCTGAAGTCCTCGCCTTCCCTCGATCTCGAGAGCGTCCTCAACCCGGAACAGATCTCCGCCGTCACCCATGGCGAGGGTCCCCAGCTCGTCCTGGCCGGCGCCGGTTCCGGCAAGACCCGGGTGATCACCTACCGGATCGCCTGGCTGGTGCAGGAGGCCGGAGTGGCGCCGGACCGGATCGCGGCGGTGACATTCACCAACAAGGCGGCGGCCGAGATGCGCGATCGGGTCGAGGACCTGCTGGGGATCTTCCCCCTGCCCACCTTCGTCGGCACCTTCCACCGTTTCAGCTTGGGGCTGCTCCGGCGCTACGGAGAGCGGGTCGGCCTGAACCGGGACTTCGCCATCCTCGACACTTCCGACCAGCTCCACCTGGTCAAGCAGGCGATCGAGGCCGAGGAGCTGTCGGACAAGTCGTTCACCCCGCGCTCGGTGCTCTCCGCGATCAGCTCCGCCAAGAACCGACTCCTCACGCCGGACGACTACGCCGGCGAGGCGGAGAACTTCTTCCAGCGGAAGATCGTCGGCATCTACCGCCGCTACCAGGGGCTGCTGCGGAGCGTCTCGGGGGTGGACTTCGACGACATGATCGCGCTCGCGGTGCGCCTGCTCACCGAGGACGAGGACGTGGGCGGGCGGATCCGGGGGCGGCTCGACCACCTTCTGGTCGACGAGTACCAGGACACCAACCACGCCCAGCTCGCCCTGATCCGGGCCCTGGTCGCCGAGCCGGCGAACCTCACCGCGGTGGGCGACGAGGACCAGTCGATCTACCGCTGGCGCGGAGCCCAGATCGAGAACATCCTCCAGTTCGAGACGAGCTTTTCCGGCGCCGTGTCGCGCAAGCTCGAGAGGAACTACCGCTCGACCCAGACGATCCTCGACGCCTCCGGGGCGCTGGTGGCTCACAACGAGCGCCGCCGGGGCAAGCGGCTGTGGACCGAAGCGGGCGACGGCGAGCTGCTGGAGCTCTACCGCGCCGACGACGAAGGGGACGAGGCGCATTGGATCGTCAACACGCTGCAGTCCCTGCGCGGGCGCTTCGAGCTCTCCGAGATGGCCATCCTGGTGCGCACCAACGCCCAGACCCGGGCACTCGAGGAGGAGCTCCTGCGCCAGGAGGTTCCCTACGTCCTGGTGGGCGGCACCCGGTTCTACGACCGGGCGGAGATCAAGGACCTGGTCGCCTACCTGCGGGTGATCCGCAACCCGCGGGACCTGCTGTCGATGAACCGCATCCTCAACCAGCCGCCCCGGGGGATCGGCAAGGCGACCGAGGAGATGGCCCGCCAGGAGGCGGCCGACCGGGGGCTGCCGCTGTGGGACCTGATCGCCCAGGACGAGCTGGGCAACCTCCCGGCCCGTGGGGCCTCGGCGCTGCGCACCTTCGGCGATCTGATCCAGGAGCTCCAGGAGGCGGCCGAGGAGCTGCCGCTGCCGGCGCTTCTCGATCGCCTGCTGGAGGCGACCGGCTACGCCAAGATGTACGAAGACAAGAGGGACGCCGAATCGGAGGCTCGGCTGGAGAACATCAAGGAGCTCCTGTCGGCGGCACAGGAGTTCACCGAGGCGTCGTCGACCTCGCCGGAGGCCGCCGAGAGCGACGACCTCCTCACCGCATTCCTCGATCACGTCTCCCTGGTGGCGGACATCGACGCCTGGCAGGGGGCCCGCGGGGTCTCGGTGATGACCTTGCACAGCGCCAAGGGGCTCGAGTTCCCGGTCGTGGTGGTGGCCGGTCTCGAAGACGGCCTGTTGCCCCACTTCAACTCCCAGGGGACGCGCGACGACCTCGAGGAGGAGCGGCGCCTTCTCTACGTCGGGATGACGCGCGCGAAGCGCCGCCTGATCCTCACTTGCTGCCGCCGCCGGCGGATCGCCGGCCGCTACCAGGACCAGATGGAGTCGCCGTTCCTGGCCGAGATCCCGGGCGAGCTGCTGCGGACGATCGAGAGCCCGAGCCTGTTTCACGCTCATCGCCCCGGGGCCGGCGGCGAGCGGCTCGGGGGGGTGTACTCCTTCTTCGGCCGCGAGACGGCGCCGCGTGCGTCGGCTCCGGGCGGGACCGGCGGCTCCGGCCGGACGATCCAGCGGGGCAGCCGGGTGGAGCACCCGACCCTCGGCCAGGGGGTGGTCCTCGCCACCGAGGGTTCGGGCGAGCAGGCGAAGATCACCGTCTTCTTCGAACGCGCCGGCCGCAAGAAGCTGATGGCGAAGTACGCCAGCCTGGAGCTGCTATAGGAAGCGGGCCGCTAGCGGCTCACCCAGTCCTCTTTGAGGATCGCGTACAGGTGGTTGTCCACCCGCCGGCCGTGAAGGCGGAAGTAGCTGCGGAGCAATCCCTCGTGTCGAAAGCCTGCCTTCTCGAGCACCCGCTTGGAGGCGGCGTTGTCGATCGCGCAGCGCGCCTCGACGCGCTCGAGGCCGGTCTGGGTGAAGAGCTCGGCGACGAGCATCGAGAGGGCGCGGGTCATCAGCCCGCGGCCCTGGCGCTCGGTGGCCAGGGCGTAGCCCACCTCGGCCAGGCCGTGCTCCCAGTTCGAGACCACCAGGGTGATCCAGCCGGCGGGTGTGCCCTCCTCTTCGATGATCCACTGGAACTTGTCGCCGCGGCCACGGTAGAGGTCGCGCATGCGCTGGGCCGCCACGTCCGAGCGGAGCTGGGCGACGGAGAGGTCGTGGAGGGGCTGAAACCGGCGCACGCTCCACTCCTCGCGCCAGCGTTTGAGCCACTCGGCATCGGAGGGCATGGCCGGTCGGAGCCTGAGATCGCCGGTCTCGCTGTGCTCCAGGGTGGCCATTCGCCGATTCTATCCGGGGTCTTCTGGATGCCCCCCACAACCCCTCGATCCCCTTCCCACCCCACGGGGGGGAAGGGGACGCC
>CAZIIB010000262.1:0-5802 GCA_964539125.1 uncultured Thermoanaerobaculia bacterium
CGCGAGCGCGGCGATCGAGGATGGCAGCTCCGACGCGGCCCCCTCCTCGCGGGCGAGGGCGGGAATCTGCCGGACGGCGGCGAGGCTGACCGATGCGGCGATGAACTTGCGACGGTCCATGATGGCTCCTCCGGGCGGGATTCTAGCGGGCGAGGCCGGGACGAGTGAGGCGCCCGGCCCCGCCCTCGGTCAGGAGGCCGATCGGGCCTTGCCGATCCACTCCATCGTGGCCGGGTCGATGCCGGAGCGCTCACGCGCCTTTGGCCCGTTTCGATAGAGGTTCGCCACCGACCGGGCGATGCCGGCATCGCCGCCGGTGAACTCCTCGACGAGGCCGCGCCAGCGCGCGGCCAGCGCCTGCGCCTCCTGGCTCGTCGGCTCGACGCCGCGCTCCATGGCGGAGCGGACCTCGGCGATGAGCTTCGTCCACTCCTGCTCGACCTCGGCGATCCGCGCGGCGCCCACCTCGCGCCCGCGCTCCTCGATGTGCCGCAACTGCTCGGCGGTGAAGTGCTTCTCGTACATGGTGAGTATCTCCAGGGTCTCCATCAGGTCCTCGGCCGGGGCGCCCTCGGCGCCGCGAGCGCGGTCGACCAGCGCCTCCAGCCGACGGAGCAGCCGCGTCGAGCCCTCGATCTCTTCGCGCAACCGGCCGATCTGGATCTCCAGGGTCCGGGCGAGGGAGAGACGGGGGTCGTCGAGACTGCTCCTGATCTCGTCGAGGGACAGCCCGAGCCTGCGCAGGAGGAGAATCCGCGTCAGCCGCTCCACGCCGCTCCGGTCGTAGAGGCGGTAGCCCGCCTCGGTGCGGCGCGACGGCGGCAGGAGCCCGACATCGTCGTAATGATGCAGCGTCCGGACGGTCAGCCCGGTTCGCCGGGCGAGCTCTCCGACCTTGAGCAGGTCCATTCCGATCCTCCTTCCACGGGCCGTCCCGCGGCCACTGAAGAGACCGTACGACCTTACGTTACGTCAGGGTCAAGGGGAAGATCGAGGCGCCGCGCGTGAGACCGCCGGAGTGTTGGAGAGAGCACGAAACCCGGCGGCTTCGGACTCGTAGCTCCGAGATAGGGAGGCCACGAAAGGAGGGCAGTCGTGATGGGTTCTCGAGAGGCTCGAAGGCGGCACCAGCTCTGGCCGACGACGTTCCTGGCGGTGGCGGCGGCGATGCTCGGGCTCAGTGCGCTGCTGGTGTTTCAGAGTCGGGACCTCGTGCCCTGGATCTTCGGCGGCGTCTGGGCCCTGGTCGGGATCCTGGAGATCGTGAGGCGCCGTTTGCAGGGTCGGCCCGGAGAAGCTCTGCTGGCGGTCGGCATCGCGTGCGCGATCCTGGCCCCGGCGGCGCAGATCGAGGCGCTCCGCATCGACGCCCGGCGCACGGAGGGCCGGGCCCTGGCGGCGCTCGCCGGACACTCGGCGCCCGAGCTCCGGGCGGCGCACCTGCTGAACGGCGAGGCCTTCCCGGCGGCCCCGCAAGAGCTGACGGTGGTCAACATCTGGGCCACCTGGTGCCCGCCCTGCATCGAGGAGCTGCCCCTGCTCGAGGCGTTCTCCGAGAAGCACCGGGCAGATGCGCTCCGAACCGTCGGAGCGACGGCCCTCTACGGCAGCTCGCCGGACAAAGAGCTCGAGGGAATCGATCGCTTCCTGGCCGAGCACGGGGTCCGCTACCCGAACCTCGTCAGCGCCGACGGAGAGCTCCTGAAAGCCTTCCACGTCCGGAGCCTGCCCACGACGATCCTCCTGGACCGGGGCCAAGTCGTGGCCTACCGGATCGGCATCGCGGGCACCCGACAGGTTCTGGCGGAGGCCGAGCGGCGGCTGGGCACGAGGACCGGGGGGGACGCCGGCGGCGCGAGGTAGGCGCGCGCACGGCGCCGTTCCCTTCCTCGACGTCAGCCCCACCCCGGCCCATGGGGGCGAGAAAGCCCCGTCAGCCCGGGCGCCGGAGAAGCCAGGACGTTCACCTGGCGCTTCCGGCTCACGCCGCCTCGCCGTGGTAGATTCTCGGCCTCGATCAACCTCGGAAAGGAGGCGGAGGCCGTGGAGCGAGACTCTTCCACACAGAGGCGGAGCGCTGCCCGGGCGAGGCGCGGACGAGCGAGGCGACACCTCGTGGTCATCGGCGCGTTCCTCGTCGCCGGCCCGTGGGCGACAGGCGCCGGGGCGCAGCCCTTCGCCTACGTCCCGAATGGGAATGACGGCACCGTCTCGGTGATCGACACGACGACCGCGACGGTGGTCGCCACCGTGCCCGTGGGGAACGGTCCTTACGGCGTGGCGGTGGGCCCGGCCGGCGACTCGGTGTTCGTGACGAACGCGGCAGACGACACCGTCTCGGTGATCGACGCGGCGACCCATACGGTCGTCGACACGGTCCCGGTGGGCGTCCTCCCGACGGGCGTGGCGGTGAGCCCGGACGGCTCCCGCGCCTACGTGACGAATCAGAACGGCAACGACGTCTCGGTCCTCGACACCTCCACGGACGTCGTCACGACCACTGTACCCGTCGGCGTCGGGCCAGTGGGTGTGGTGGTGAGCCCGGACGGCGCCACCGTCTACGTCGCGAATCACCTGGACGACTCCGTCTCGGTGATCGACGCGGCGAGTGCCACGGTGATCGACACCGTGGGTGTGGGCAAGAAGCCGGCCGGACTCGACGTGACGCCGGACGGTTCCAAGCTCTACGTGGCGGACCAGGGGAGCCTCGAGGTCTCGGTGATCAACGCGGCGAGTCACACGGTGGTAGCCACCGTGCCTTTGGTCAACCCCCCCTTCGGTGTGGCGGTGAGCCCGGACGGCGCCACCGTCTACGTCACGAACGTCCCCGGCAACACGCTTTCGGTCGTCGACGTCGCGAGCGACACGCTGGCAGCGACGGTGCCCGTGGGAAGCCTCCCCGTCGGCGTGTCGGTGACCCCGGACGGCGCCTCCGTGTACGTGGCCCAGGTGGCGTCGGACGTGGTCACGGTGGTCGACACCGCCACCGACACGGTCGCGACGACGGTGCCTGTCGGCGACGCCCCCGCCGCCTTCGGCCGGTTCATCGGCCCCGCGCCTGCGCCGCCGGTGGTCGAGGTGCCGGCGCTCTCGGGCTGGGGCGCCGTGGCGCTGGTCTTCGCCCTCCTCGCCGCGGCGAGCCGGCGCCTGCACCTCGGATAGCACCCCGTCCGGAGCGGGCACCGCGCCTCCTCGGGCACCGGCGTCCCGAGACAGGCCGGATACCCTTTCGCGCGTTGATCAACTCCTCGAAGGCAGGAGCAGTACGACGCGGAGACGGATCACGGCCGCACCCGAGGCGTGGCGCTCCCAAGATAGATCCACACTCCCTCGAGTCCGCCCGGCACCTTCCCGGCTCTCGCCTCAACTTCGGATGGTGCCTTCCGTCTTGCCCTCCGAAACCGGCGCGGCCGTCGCCGCGTAGACGGAGGTGCATGCCTGACGGACCGAACGCGGCGACCGCTCCTCCCGGCGGAGCTCCACCCGGCGGGCCGGCCAGTCCCTTGCGACGCCTCTTCGTCGGCTCACGCGGCCTGCGGGCCGGCTGGGGCTTCGCGCTCTTCGTCGGCCTGCTGGCCCTGGCGCAGGTCGTGATCGGCTTCGTCTGGGACCGGTTCCTCGAGCCACCCCCCGACGTGCCCTGGACCCCTGTCTGGACCGCCCTGGACGAGGCGGCCTCCTTCGGCGCCGCCCTCTTCGCGATCGCGATCCTGAGTCGGCTGGAGAGGCGGTCGCTGGCCGAGTACGGCCTGGCGCTTCGGCGGATCTTCGGGCGGCGGTTCTGGGAGGGAGCGCTCTGGGGGCTGGCGATGGTGACCGGCGTCGTCGCCTTGCTGTGGGCGGTTGGGAGCTACTCCGTCCGCTCGCTGAACCTCCACGGGACGGAGCTCCTCGCGCAGGCGCTTCTCTGGGCGCTCGCCTTCCTGATGGTGGGTCTGGCGGAGGAGACGCTCTTCCGAAGCTACGCCCTCTACACCCTCGGCAGGGGGCTTGGCTTCTGGCCGGCCGCCGTGGCGCTCTCCGCGGTCTTCGGGGCGCTGCACTACTTCCTCAAGCCCGGCGAGACCTGGATCGACGGCGCGAGCACCGGGCTCCTCGCCCTGTTCATCTGCCTGACCATCCGGCGAACCGGAGACATCGGCCTCGCCGTCGGCTTTCACTTCGCTTTCAACTACGCCGCCCTCTTCCTGTTCGGCGGCTCCAACAGCGGAAACGGCGGCCAACCTCTCCCCAGCCGCCTGCTCGACGCCTCCTTCCAGGGCCCGCAGTGGCTGACCGGCGGACCGATGGGCCCCGAGGCGAGCGTCTTCATCTTCCTCGTTCTCGCCCTCGCCTTCCCCCTCTTCCACTTCCGCCACCGGGCCGTGCGGTTCCTGGGACCTACGGCTCCCCGAGGCGCGTCAGGATCGACGTCACAGCCTCCCGAAGCGAGGGTGGAGGAGCGGAATCCCCTGTCGCTTTCCTGAGGAGACCGCCTCCGACAGGAACCTCGCGTGGCAGCGGTGGTCACCTCCGATGCCAGCGCAAGTCGTCTGGCACGTTTCCAGCGTTTCCACCGCTGGATCGCGCGCTGTTTCCGCTTCACCCACGACCGGGTGGAGGAGCTCGAGCGCTCGCTGGCGGCACCGCACGAGGAAAGCGAGGACCTCGCCGAAGCAGGTCTCCCTGAATGGGCCGCCCGTGTCCCTGAAACCGAAGGCGCCGAGCTCGTCGACCTCGCCGAGGGAACCGAGGTCCGTTGGAGCCCGGGCGAGGCGTGGAGCGAGCGACGCTCGTGAGCCTGGCGCGAGGCACTCTCGTACTCGTCGATCTCGACCCGACCGTAGGGCACGATCAACGAAGGTCGCGCCCGGCAGCAGTGCTGTAGAGTGGGCTCAAGAGCGGGGCCGCCGCCCGCCCACCTGGACTCCACCGAGGAGAGAGAGAGAGTTGACCGACTCCCACATCGTCCGGTTCGGGATCCGCCTGGCCGGTGGCGCCAGCGTCACCGGCGCCATCATCACCCTCTACGCCATCACCCGGGACGAGCCGCGGCGCCTCGAGCGTCGGCGGGTGACGAGCCCGCGCTTCACCGTGGAGATCCCCGTCTCTGATCGCACGGACCTCCTCTACGCCCTGGCGGAGATCCAGAGCTACTCCCTCCGCGGGGACGCGGTCGAGACCGGAGACCGGACGGTCCAGCTCGTCGCGGTCTTCGAGGCCACCTCGCGCGCCGTGGTCCTCTCCGAGCCCGTCACCGTGGCCACCGCGTACTGCTTCTCCCGCTTCACCCGGATCGGGGCGGACGGCGCGGTCGAGATCTCGGACCCGTTCCGGGCGGCCCACCTGGCGTACGGCATGAAGAACAACTTCGTCGCCACGGACGGAGAGATCTCGCCGGTCATCCTGTCGCCGCCCAACGGGCTTCAGACCAACAGTCTCGCCATGTTCGACTTCCTGGCGAACCTGGTCTTCTACGGCCTGACCGACCCCAGGGTCTACGACGCCTTCACCCACCTCGCCGAGCCGCGCGGGCAGGGCGCGGGCTCCCTGTTCGGGGCCTTGCTCGACCTCGCGCTCCACCCCTTCGGCCGGTCGCAGGCCGTCTACGACCTGATCGCGGAGCGGCCGCAGCCGTACAGGCCCTCACTGCCGAGCCTGAAGCTCCCGCGGGGAGCGTCGCCGGTGCCCGACCAGTGGACGCTGACCGTGAAGGTCCACGACTCGGGGGCCGGGAACTTCGTGATCGGGGGCGTCGGCTACGTGGTCTTCGACCGCAACGACCGGGCGTGGTTGACCAACAACGTGCGCCAGGGCACCCCG